>NZ_LZHB01000080.1:0-12642 GCF_001690345.1 Gilliamella sp. Gris3-2 | reverse complement strand
TCGTGCTTATGGCACAAGGCGTCTACAAGCAGAGCTGAGAAAGCAAGGCATAACCGTATCTCGACGCCGAATAGGTCGAATCATGGCGAAAAATGGCTGGGTTTCGAAATACACCTGTAAAAAATATTGTATTCATACAGAAAAAAGCAATGAATCACCGGTGGGGAATGAACTGAATCGAGAATTTGATATAGGTCAACCACGAAAGATATTGGTGACCGATTTAACCTATGTAAGGGTTAAACAACGTTGGCACTACCTTTGTGTAATTGTTGATATCAGTAATCGAGAAATAGTGGGGCGAAGTGCTGGCAGGCATAAAACAGCGGCACTGGTCATGCAAGCTATGAGTCAAATTCCAATGAACTTACAGACGATTGAGTTGTTTCATTCTGATAGAGGAAAAGAGTTTGATAATCATTTGATTGATGAATGTTTAACAGCATTTGGAATTAAACGGTCGTTAAGTCGCAAAGGCTGCCCCTATGATAATGCAATTGCAGAAAGCACATTCAAAGCAGTGAAAACAGAATTTGTGTCAAATACTATTTTTGATTCACTGGCGCAACTTAAATTGGAATTTAATCACTATGTGGATTGGTTTAATTATAATCGACTTCATTCAACATTAAATTACCAGTCGCCGATTGAATACAAAAGAAATCGATGACCTTATCTTTTTGGTACTAAAAAGTGTGGACATACCAAAACACATATTATTCATGACTGTTACTACAAAACGAGGAAGCAGGCTAATAAAGCACTATTTGAATATATTGAAATCTATTATAATCGGATACGCCGTCATTCAGCCAATGGCTGGGTATCACCTGAACAATATGAACAACAATATTACCAAAACGAAAAAATGATAGAGGCGGGCACTGTCTAATATTTTGGCGAGGATCAAGTAACAGAATAATTTTGTTGTAGTTGCTGTGCCCACGTTTTACGTACCGTTTTGGGCAACTAAGGCTTTTTTATAATTTCTTCCTGAAGCTGTGATTTTAAGCTCAGTTTGGCAAACATCTGCTTATGCTTGCGGTTTTCAGCCTCCAGCTCCTTTAAGCGTTTGATATCCGAAGTTTCCATACCACCGTATTTATCACGCCATTTATAGAAAGTAAAATTACCCATGCCATATTTACGGCACAGTTCTTTAACGGGAATACCCGCTTCAGCTTCTTTTAAAATAGCTACGATTTGATCGTTCAGCCATTTTTTTCATAATTAAATCCCCTTTTACTTTTATCATTGAGAATTTTCTACTTTTTTGCTGTACTATTTTAGGGGATAGTTACACAGGCAATCGCTATACAGGCATTTATTCCGATAAATCCCAATTTAGCCCAGCACTCTTATAAAAGATGATGTGTTAAGCAAAAGTTTTTATACTATTAAATGTATTTATTTAGAATCAGCAAGTAATTAGCGATTCAAAAGATAGGAGTATAAAACCTAAAGAGAGTTCTTTCTTATTTAGGCGCAGCTGATATTATTAATTCAATATAAAAAGGAAGTTATTGTAAAATATCTATCAATATTTTGCTAAGACCATTTTCCCCAAAACTTATAAAACTTATTGCTTGCTTTAATTGGAAAAAATTTATTGGTTAAATTTTAAAGGTCAATAATGGTGGGTCGTGAGCGATTCGAACGCTCGACCAACGGATTAAAAGTCCGCTGCTCTACCGACTGAGCTAACGACCCATTTGTTAAGAACTGCTGTGCGCTTAACAGTTGAAACGATAAGTAATTTCGGGGTGCTATAATACTTACAATTGTATTACTACGCAATCACTTTATTGCTACATTTTTCTAATCGCTGATTATTTATACATTTTATTTTAGTGACGCTAATTTTTTATTAGCAAGCACTACCGTATTCTTATCTTTTGGGTATTTATTCACTACTTGTTGAAAAACAGTTTTAGCTTTTTTGGTATCTCCTTTATCAAGTAAAATTAACCCCACTTTATAAAGACTATCAGCAGCTTTGGAAGAAGACGGAAAATCTTTTACTACAGTAGCATAATAAAATGAAGCCTCATTTTTTTTGCTTTGTTTATATAAAAGCTGACCTAGCCAATAGTTAACATTAGCTCGATAACTAGACTTTGGATAAGATTTCAAATGTTTTTTAAAGGCATCAATAACCTCGTTATTTTGCTTGCCGTCATTAACAAATCGGATTATAAAATTATAATCCGATTTATCATCGCCAGTAGTTACCCATCCAGATAAATCTGACGAAGATTTGGACAAAGTAGGATCTGAAGATGTTTTTGAACTATATCCTTCTCCTTGTAAATCAAAATCAGTATTTGAAGAAAATCCAGGACTATTAGTCATTTGTTGAAGAATCATTTTCTGGCGTTCAATTATCTGATTAAGTTGATATTTTGTCTCTTCTAACTGACCACGAAGAGTATCTACATCTGCTTGCAAATCGCTAATTTTTTGTTGGTTTTCAATCAATAACTGTCCCTGTGCTTGAACCGTTTGATCAATGTCGGAACTACTTGCTGCACAACCAGTAAATAAAAGGAATAAAAGTAATGTGAGTATTTTTTTATGCATATTATATAAGACTCAGTGTAAACTTAAAATTAAAAACGGCTGAATAATCAGCCGCTATAAGATGTTATTAGTATCCTACATAGGTTACTACTGCACGACGATTTTTAGCATACGCTTCTTCATCATGACCTAACACAGCAGGTTTTTCTTTACCATAAGAAACAATTTCCATTTGACTTGCAGAGGCACCGTTACCTTGTAAATATGATTTAACTGCAGCTGCACGACGTTCACCTAATGCGATATTGTATTCTGGAGTACCACGTTCATCAGCATGACCTTCAATAACAACTTTTATGTTATTTGTACGAATAAATTCAGCATGTGCATTCAATAATGTTGCATACTCAGATCTAACATTATATTTATCAAAGTCAAAATAGACTGTATTAATTTGTTGTAATTTTTGAAGTTGCTCTAAAGCTTCTTTTGATAAAGCACCATTTAAATTACCACTAACGTTATGACTGCTATTAGATGAGCAAGCTGTTACAGCGATTAATGGTAAAGCAACCGCTGCTACTTTAAGAAATTTAGAAAATTGCATTGTATAAACTCCTGTTGTTTGAATAAATTCTATTTATATATCTAACCAACTTTTAAGTAACGCCCGTTATGGGACTAAAAGATTAGAGTAATATATTATAACGACCTTAAACTTTACACAATTTTAATAATTGCAATGTAGTTGTTTTTTTAAGCTGTCTTTATAAATATGGTGACCATGCAGGGAATTTTACTTGCCCATCAGTAGCTGGTAACCTTGCCTTAAAATTACCATCTGTAGAAACAAGGTTCAAAATTGTACCTAACCCTTGAGATGAACTATAAATGATCATTGTACCATTTGGTGCAATACTTGGCGTTTCATCTAAAAAAGTATCAGTTAAACGTTGATAGGTTTTTGTATCCATATCATATCGAGTTATATGTTGTTCGCCATTATTGCTTGATATCATTGCAATAAACGAACCATCAGGTGACACTCTGGCATTCTGATTTTGCGTATTATCCCAAGTCACCCTCTGCGATTCACCTGTATTTATATTAATACTATATAACTGCGGGCGACCTGCTTGATCAGAAGTGTAAACAATAGTTTGATTGTCCGGCATCCAAGATGGTTCTGTATTATTACTACGGCTAGAAGTAATTTGAGTAATTTGTTTGTTACTTAACGTCATCATATATAAATTTAAGCTACCGCCTTTAGATAGAGCAAATGCTAATTTACTACCGTCTGGAGAAAATGCTGGTGCTCCATTATGTTGAGGGAAAGAAGCTATTGTTTGTACAGCTCCACTATCCAAAGTTTTTAACACTAATGAAGAATGCCCCCCTTCAAAAGTTACATAAGCTATTTTTTTCCCATCTGGTGACCAAGTAGGAGACATTAATGGTTCCTTAGAACGATGAACAGTAATTTGATCATAACCATCATAATCAGACACTCTTAATTCGTGCGAAAACGGCCCTTTAGTCATTTTTACAACATAAGCAATTCGTGTTCTAAATGCTCCCTTAATACCAGTTAGTGATTCAAAGATTTCATCACTTGCAGTATGAGCTGCATAACGAACCCAACGCTTTTCAATAGAGAATTGATTTTGAGCTAAAACTGTACCTGGTCGATTAACTGTATCGACTAATTGATAATTTATAAGATATTTTCCTGACGCATCAGGTTGTATTGAGCCAACAACAACAGCTGAAACACCAACTTTGTTCCATACAGTTGGAGTAACCTCTGAAGCTGTTGTCGGTTTCTGAGGCATTTGATTAACGTCAATAGGATTGAACTTACCACTGTTACGCAAATCAGAAGCAATAATTTCTTCAATGGTTTGTGGCGGTTCTCCACCACCTGTCCATTTAAATGGGGCAACAGCTATAGGTTTAGCTGAGCTCACTCCATCAGTAATAATAATTCTAACTTCAGAATTAGCCATTGAGGTAAAAAGTAAAATAAAACAAGTTGCCAAAAAGCGGAAGGCGAATTTGATCATCTTAAATTCCTTAATAAAAATAAGATACACAGAGTTGAATAAAATATAAAATCATAAAAAACAGAAAACCAAGCTTTTAGGAATTCATATGCTGTCTCTAATTAATTCCATATATTAAGCTTTACAAACCATTAACAATTATACCCTGAGCAAGATAGTCGATATCTAGTCACAAGTCTATAGCCTTTAAAATAAAAAGATTTTTATCATTTAATTGTTTGATTATATATAATAATCAAAGTGATATTAAAAATAATTATTCTAAATCTAATTGCTTATACTAATCCTATTTAGGTAAGGTTTAAAGAGTTTCATAAGATATTTTTATATAAGCGGTAGAAGGGATGTATTAAAAATGTTAAAGCCATTTGACAAATAGCCAAAAGTGATAATTTTGGCTTAATAAGTATTTCTATTTTTGACAAAATTCACAATAAAAAGTATTACGCTGTCCAATTTTTTGTGATTTTATTTCTGTACCACAAATCAGACATTGTTCACCTTCGCGTCCATAAACTTGTAACTCCTGTGCAAAATATCCAGGTTTACCATTAGACTGCAGGAAATCCTTGAGTGTTGTTCCTCCTTGTTTAATTGATTTAGTAAGAACTTGCTTAATAGCAGCTACAAGCCTTTCAAATTCATTTAATTGTAAGGAGTTTACTTTTCGAGTAGGGTTGATTTTTGCCATAAATAACGATTCAGAAGCATAAATATTACCAACCCCAACCACAATATGGTTATCCATAATCCAACTTTTTATGGGAACTTTTCGACTCCTTGCTTTTTCAAATAAATATTCAGTTGAAAATTCGTCACTTAAAGGCTCTGGTCCCAAATGTTGTAATTGAGATATTTCGTCTAGCGAATTTGCCCAAAGCCAAGATCCAAAACGCCTAGGATCGGTATAACGTAGAGTAACGCCGTTTTCTAAAACTAAATCAATATGATCATGCTTTTCTGCTTTTTGTGGATTTTTTAAAATACGTAAACTTCCAGACATTCCTAGATGAATTACGATCCAATTGTTGGGTAACTGTAATAATAAATATTTTGCACGACGTTTTATATCTAAAATAACTTGCCCGTGCACATTACTTATAGCCTTATCAACGGACCAACGTAATTTAGGTTGTCGAACAATAATTTTATCGATAATCTGTCCTTTCAAATACGGCAAAATACCTCGACGACTTGTCTCAACTTCTGGTAATTCAGGCATATAATTTCCATTTAGTTATTTAATAGGTCAGTAACCCAAGTTGGTGCCTGCTGAACGGACCTAGGCTGGTTATTCGCTGAGCATAAGCTATGAGGGTTAATTGTCCATACTGGTAAAGAGCGAATACCACTTCCATCACATTGCCACTGTCCATCACTATCAATAGGTACCATAAAAATATTTTGAGGTAGTGGCAATACTAATTTCTTTGGTGGATTATTTTGTAAATATTCACTATAAATTTTTAAGGCGCCAGTTGCTCCTGTTAATTTCATTGGAGAATGATCATCTAAACCAATCCAAACAACAGCAACATTTTTACCATCTATCCCTGTAAACCAGCTGTCACGAGAATCATTACTTGTTCCTGTCTTAGCTGCTAAATTAAATGAACCATATTTAGCTTTTAGTGAACGAGATGTCCCCGAGTTAACAACTTGCTGCATAGCATAAGTGGTTAAATAAGCCGATTGTTGAGATACGGCCTGAAGCTGTTGTGGATAGCTTTGATAAACTAGCTCACCTTTATCGGTCAATACATATCTTAAAATAGAAAGTGGAGATCGTTGACCATTATTAGCTATCGTTTGAAACATCTGCGCCGTTTCTAACGGTGTTAATTCTAAAGCACCTAGTAATCTTGATGGTAAATTAGATATACGGTCTGTTGATACACCTAATGATTGTAAAGTATTCCTTGTTGCATCAAGCCCTAATGCCATTCCTAGATTAACTGTTGGCACATTAAGCGAAAGTGCTAAAGCATCTACTAACATAACACGATCACGAAATTTACGATCATAGTTTTTCGGTTCCCAATAACCATTACCATCAAGCTTTATTGATAAAGGTTTATCATCAAGCCAAGTATTAAGTTGGTAATGGTCGGGTTGCCCTAGTGCAGTTAAATAAGTTGACGGTTTAGCTAATGAACCAATTGCTCGCTGAGTTAACCAAGCACGGTTATATCCTGGATAACGAGGTTCAGCACTACCAATGATAGAGCGAATTTCTCCAGTTTCTCGGCTAACTATAACCATTGCTGTTTGTAATTCTTTATTAGTTGATTTTCGCAGTTTCTCAATTACGTTAGTTACCGCTTGCTCTGCAGCTGATTGAGCTACAGGATCAAAGGTAGTAAAAATCTTCATACCAGACAGATGTTCTGCCTTATCGCCTAATTGTTTTCTAAGTTCACTACGCACAACTTGCATAAATGCTGGTTGTGGCGAAATTACACCACCTTTGGGCAAAACTGATAGTGGGCGCTGACTTAATAAATTATACAACTCATCATCAATAATACCTTGCTGCTGAGCAAGTTTTAAAACAACATTACGACGTTCAATAACTTGTTGAGGTTGTGTCCAAGGATTATATAATGAAGCTCCTTTTACCATGCCAACAAGTACCGCTTGCTGATCTAATGTCAGTTCATTAACTGGGCGACCAAAATAGTAAAGACTTGCTAATGGAAAACCATGGATCTCTTCACTACCCGCTTGCCCAAAATAAACTTCGTTTAAATAAAGCTCTAAAATTCGTTCTTTGCTATAGCGTCCATCCAAAATAAGAGCCATATAAGCTTCACGTATTTTGCGACTTAAACTACGTTCGTTAGTTAAAAAAAGGTTTTTGACTGTTTGCTGAGTTAATGTACTTCCACCTTCAGTACGACCTGTTGTTAAATTAACAAAAATCGCACGACCAATAGAATATAAACTTACGCCATGATGATCATAAAAACGTTTATCTTCCGTTGCGACTAATGTTTGTAATAATGAATCAGGAAACTCTTTTAATGGAACAAACAGCCGTTGTTCTCCATTTGGAGAATGCATCATAGTAATTAATTTAGGATCAATCTTAAGCAATCCAAAATCACGACCTGAATCTAGATTAGTAATACGATCAATACGATTTTCATAAAAAGTTATTCTAACTCTAAAAGCTTGCTCTTCACCATCAGGAAAAGTAAAAGGTCGACGATAAATTTCAACCGCATCATTTCTTACAATAAATTCGCCTGGACGAGTAGCTTTGGTATCTTGTTGACGATATTGCGCACCAACTAATATTGTTACCACATCATTTAGACTATATTCACTATCTGGTTCAAGATCAATAATTTGTCCATAAACTGCAGCCGGTAACTCCCATACATTTCCATCAATCCGTTCTTTAATTTGTTGATCAAGATAAACGCCATAAATAATAGCCACTGCAGCAAAGACAAGAAACAACTTAAATAGTAGTGTCAAAAATCGTCGCCAAAGTGTAGTCTTTTTATTTTTTCTGGTCTTTTTAGAAGAGCGTTTTTTTTCTGTTTTAGTTGATGTTTTCAAACTGCACCTAACATTTATTATTAAATAATAATTAGCTTATGATAACATAATTTTTAAGGGCACCTTGACCACCTTTTTTAAAAAGGCCAGGTAAGTAAAGGTTTAAATATAAAAACAAATATATAAACTTAAAAGTTTAGTTGAGAGCTAATACTTCTAACTTTTGAAAAGAATGCCTTTCTCGACTTACCTGTTAATCCTTCTGAAATAGGTAAACTTGCTGTTAATGGATTAACTGGCTTGTTATTAATATGTAATTCAAAATGAAGATGAGGTCCAGTAGAACGCCCTGTATTTCCCGATAGGCCGATTTTATCGCCTTGCTTAACTTGTTGACCTGGTTTAACTAAAATTTTATCCAAGTGCATATAAGTTGTCATATACTGACGACCATGCCGAATAGCAATATAGTTACCCGCTGAACCACTATATTTTGCAATTACTACTTCACCATTACCAACGGATAATACAGGAGTACCACGTGATACAGCAAAATCAACACCATTATGAGGGGCTATTTGTCCTGTAACTGGATGTAAACGACGTGGATTAAATCCAGAAGAAACACGTGCTTTTTTCGCTAAAGGATAACGGAAAAAACTCTGCGATAAGCTGTTACCATTAATATCATAATATTTACCATCATCAGCTAAAATAGCATAATAATCCTTATTTCCATTTTTAATTCGAATACCTAACAACTGACTATTAGATAAGCTTTTACCATGCATTTCCCGTGTTAGAGCAACTGAAAATTTATCACCAACTTGTAATCGACGAAAATCTAAGCGCCACTGTAAAGCGCGAGTAATAATACCTATTTCATTACTAGTTAACCCACTTTTTCGAGCATCGGCAACAAAACTAGATTTAATGTCACCTTTTATAACAATATTTTGTGGGATGACTTCAGCAGTTTCAGAACTTTCTATAAATTTATCACCCGATTTTTCATAGATTCGAATATTATTGCTTGATATTGTCCAACTAAAAGTTTGCAAATTATGATTATCATCAGTTGTCCAACTAATTTGTTGACCAATTCGTAGATTTGCAAGTTGCTTAAATTTTGTTGTTAATTGATAGATATCATTTTTATTAACATTATAACGAATTAGAATATCATGCAGAGTATCGCCACGAACAATAGTATATTGTACTGCATTATCTTTACCATCAACGATATCATCTAATTCATCTTTAACAATTTCATCTTCAGGAACATCAGATGATTCAGCAACGGTAGCCATTTTCCCATTTACTATCTCGACTTTTCCATCACCATCAATAGAGCTGGAATTATCATTTACAGTAGTTTCAACTTGAGGAGTTAAAGGAACATAAATTGTTCGATCCAAATTGAGCGGACGCCACAGAACAGTAAATAAAATAACAATAAAAAGAACGCCCAATATTGAAAAATAGGGAATTTTAAAATTATTTTTTTCAATACTGAAGGATTTTATTTTTCTTGCCAAAATTAACCTTAACTATTTATTACTAAAACTAATTTTTATCTAAACAATCCAACAGTTGCTGTGTTAAATTTGTTAAAAATTGTAAATATGCACCTTTTGAAGGTGTTATACTCGTTCCTAATGGATTCAATTCTCCAATTCGAACATCTGTTCCACTCACTAATTTTTCAATAACTGCAGGGCTAAACTGTGGCTCACGAAATACACATACTGCTTGGTGCTCTTTGAGCTCCTGTTGAATAGCATAAACTTTTTGAACACCGGGCTGAACTGCTGGATTTATAGTAAAACTGCCTAGTTTTTTTAATCCGAACTGTGCCTCAAAATACCCATAGGCGTCATGAAACACAAAATACCCTCTATTTTGTACGGTAATTAGTTTTTTTGCAATGTTTTGTTCTGTTTCTGTGAGTTTAGTAATGAATTCGTTTAAATTTTCATCAATTAATATGCTTTTATCTGGATAAAGCGTAACAAGTCTATCATGAATTGATTGTGCGATAATTTTAGCAATTTTAGGTGAAAGCCAAATATGCTCATCATATTCACCATGGTGATCTTGATTGACCTCATCATGAGAATGATCATCTTCGTGATCATCATGGCTGGTTCTAAGTAACGATTTGATTTCTGGTACAGCCATTAATTCAATTTGCTTTTGCTTATCTATATTTTTTAAAATTGTTGGCATAAAAGCTTCCATATCTTCACCGACCCAAACCACAAGTTCGGCTGATTTAAGTTTTGCTAAATCAGAGGGCTTTAAATAATAAGTGTGTGGAGATGCGCTATCAGGAAGTAAAATATCATTATCAGTTACTCCTGAAGCAATGGCTTCAGTAATAAACCCAATGGGCTTTACAGATGAAATAACTGTCGCATTAGCTATATTAGTGATAGTTTGCATAAATATTAATGAACAAAATATCATTAAAGAACAGATTAATTGTTTACTATTTTGTGCAATATATTTTTTCACACCATATATCCTATATTTAAAAGTATGATAGAATAAAAACATTAATTGTTATAATATAACATAACATTGTTGTAGGCAAGGGCTCTTAACGATATGACACCACTAATTTCTCTTGATAGTGTTTCAGTAGAAATTGACCATCAAAAAATATTATATGACGTTTCGTTAGCAATACATCTTAATCAAATTATTACATTACTTGGTCCCAATGGTGCAGGTAAATCAACTCTAGTAAAAGTCATTTTAGGTTTAATTCCATTTACTTCAGGGACAATTAAGCGTTCAACCAATTTAACAATTGGTTATGTACCACAATCAATTAATTTAAATACCACTCTGCCTATTACTGTTAAACGTTTTATGCACTTAAATAAACAGTTAAATACCGAAAAAATTTTTAATACGTTATCAATGGTAAAAGCTGAATATTTGATTAATAAATCTATGCATCAATTATCGGGTGGAGAATTGCAACGCGTATTATTAGCTCAAGCCTTAGCAAAGCAACCTCAATTATTGATTCTTGATGAACCAACTCAAGGAGTGGATGTTAGTGGTCAAGTATTATTATATGATTTAATCGTTAATGCAAAAAAACAGTTTAATTGCGGTGTATTAATGGTTTCTCATGATCTTCATTTAGTTATGGCAAAAACAGATGAAGTAATTTGTTTAAATCATCATATTTGTTGTTCAGGTACACCTGCTATTGTATCTAATGATCCTGAGTTTATTTCTCTCTTTGGACGACATGGGGCTTCACAAATCGCTGTTTATAAACATCATCATAATCATCAACATGATTGCTGCACTTCTACTATTGATCAACATAAGCAAATTGCTATGTCTAGTTATGGAAAAAAAAATAATGATTGAGTTACTATTACCTTCTTTATTAGCTGGTTTATGCTTAACAAGCATAACTGGTCCCTTAGGTACTTTCGTTGTTTGGCGTAAAATGTCTTATTTTGGTGATACCCTATCCCATGCTGCTTTACTTGGTATCGCTTTTGGTTTTTTACTGAATATCAATTTATTTTATGCAGTCATTTGTGTAACTCTTTTACTGGCCTTAGGATTACTTTGGTTAGAAGCTCAAAAACAACTTCCAATTGATAGTTTACTTGGTATTTTAGCTCATAGTGCATTATCTCTTGGTTTAGTTGTAATTAGTTTAATGAATAATATCCGAATCGATCTAATGGGATACTTATTTGGTGATCTATTATCAGTAACATATTCTGATCTCTATCAAATTACTACTTGTGTAGCATTTATTGGTGCCTTATTGCTTTGGCGATGGAATGACATTTTATTTATTACTGTAAGTGAAGAGTTAGCTTTTAGTCACGGTATTAATGTTCAAATAACAAAATTGCTTTTAACTCTACTGTTGGCGCTAACAATAGGTCTATCAATGAAATTTGTTGGAGCTCTGATTATTACATCTTTACTTATCATCCCTGCCGCAACAGCCAAATATTATTCAAAAACTCCCGAGGCAATGGCAATAATTGCTATAATAATTGGTATGTTATCAGTGATTACAGGACTAATATTTTCTTTTATTTACGACACACCAACAGGGCCATCAATTGTATTAAGTAATACTTGTTTATTTTTTATATCATTATTTATTTCAAAATCCTGGATTCAAACATGAAGTGCAATTTTAAACACGGTGGAGTGAAGAAAGTAGAAAGGTGATTTATACTAGCACCTTCGCACCACCACAGTTTGGAGATTGCTATGCATTATAATCACCTGATCCTCGCCAAAATATTAGACAGTGCCCGCCTCTATCATTTTTTCGTTTTGGTAATATTGTTGTTCATATTGTTCAGGTGATACCCAGCCATTGGTTGAATGACGGCGTATCCGATTATAATAGATTTCAATATATTCAAATAGTGCTTTATTAGCCTGCTTCCTCGTTTTGTAGTAACAGTCATGAATAATATGTGTTTTGAGTGTATGAAAAAAACTCTCAACAACCGCATTATCAAAGCAGTTGCCTCTTCGACTCATGCTT
>NZ_LZHB01000079.1:0-14058 GCF_001690345.1 Gilliamella sp. Gris3-2 | reverse complement strand
TAATCATTTGATTTCACTAAAAAATAATTAGATATAAATTAATTAAAATCAATGTTATATATGAAAAAGTTTGTTCGAAAAAATACAACGATTTTACAATCTCAAAAGGAATCTTGTTCTGCAAGGGTTGCTTGTACAATCCTTAGTGCATTGAAAGTTTCCTTTACATCGTGTACGCGAATAATTTTTGCTCCTTTCATTGCCGCAATTACTGCACATGTAATACTACCGAGTGTACGTTCTTGCGGTGGTACATTTAATACTTGTCCTATCATGGATTTTCGGGACATGCCTACTAATAAAGGAAGGTTTAAGTGGTGAAACCGTTCAAGTGTTGCTAATAGCCGGTAATTGTGCATTAGTGTTTTACCAAATCCAAAACCAGGGTCGAGTATGATTTTTTGACGGTCAATACCTTCGTTTATGCAACGTTGGATCTGTTTTGTAAAAAAATTATCGACTTCTTGATAGATATCTAGCTCATAGTATGGCGCATTTTGCATAGTTTTAGGAGCGCCTTGCATATGCATAATGCAAACAGGTAATCCTGTTTGTGCAGCTGCTTCAACCGCACCTGGTTCTGTTAAAGCTCTAATATCATTAATTAGATGGGCTCCTACTTTGGCAGATTCGGTCATGACTTGTGGTTTTGATGTATCAACCGAAATCCAAACATCAAAATAATGGGCAATTTTTTCAACTAATGGAATAACACGGTTAAGCTCTTCATCGACAGACACTTCAGTTGCACCAGGGCGTGTTGATTCGCCGCCGACATCAATAAATGTTGCACCAGCTTGGATCATACTGTCAACTCGACGCATAGCATCATCAAGGTTGTTATAATTACCACCGTCAGAAAATGAATCTGGCGTCATATTAACGATGCCCATCACTTGTGGGAATGAAAGATCCATCACATGATTTTGAAAATGTATTTCCATGATTAAAAGCCCTATTTGATTAAAATTAATGATGCAGTTGTTTAAATGATCTTCAAAATTATTAAGCATAATTAAAGTGAAATTTTCAATATAATCGTTGCTTTATTCCTGCAAATTTATTGATAAGCTATTTTTAGTTTACCGATAAAAAACGCGCTGTAAGCGCGTTATATTTTATTAAAGCAAATTAACTTTTTGATTGTAGTGGTGTATCACTACCTCCATTTGCTGCTTTTTCATCGCTTTCCGTCCAATCATCAGGTGGTGTGACCGGTTGACGATTCATAAGTTCATCAATTTGTTGTTTATTGATTGTTTCATATTTTAATAGTGCATCTTTCATGGCGTGAAGAATATCAATATTTTCAGTTAGGATCGTTTTTGCACGTTGATAGTTACGTTGAATAATAGCGTCAACTTCTTCATCAATAATTTGAGCTGTACTATCTGAGATTTTTTTCAATGGCCCATAAGATGATTCTTCGTACTCAAATAATACAGGTGGTAAACGTTCTGAGAATCCCCATTGGGTTACCATTGCTCGAGCAACATTAGATGCATATTGAATATCACTTGATGCCCCCGACGTAATTTTATCTTCACCAAAGACTAATCCTTCAGCAATTCGGCCTGCATAAGCGGTAGAAATTTTTGATTCTAATTGAGTTCGGCTTTGGCTAATTTGGTCACCTTCAGGTAAAAAGAATGCTACACCTAATGCGCGCCCACGAGGGATAATAGTTACTTTATGAAGTGGATCATGATCTGGCACAAGATAGCCAACAATCGCATGTCCAGCTTCGTGATAAGCAGTATTAGTTAATTGTTCTTTCGTCATAGATAATGAACGGCGTTGAGTTCCCATATTGATTTTGTCTTTGGCTTCCTCAAATTCTTCCATGGTAACTACTCGTTTGTTTCGACGTGCAGCAAATAAAGCTGCTTCGTTAACTAAATTAGCAAGTTCTGCACCAGAGTAATTTGGTGTGCCACGAGCTAATACCGATAAGTTGACATCAGAACCTAACGGAACTTTGCGTACATGAACGGCAAGAATTTGTTCACGGCCTTTCATGTCTGGTAAACCAATTTGCACTTGGCGGTCAAAACGACCAGGACGGAGTAACGCCGAATCTAAAATATCAACTCGGTTAGTTGCTGCGATGATAATAATGCCGCTATTAGCCTCAAACCCATCCATTTCAACCAACATTTGGTTTAATGTTTGTTCTCGTTCATCATGACCTCCCATTGAGCCAGCACCACGCTTGCGTCCGACGGCATCAATTTCGTCAATAAAGATAATACAAGGTGCGTGCTTACGTGCTTGTTCAAAGAGATCTCGCACTCGCGAAGCCCCCACTCCCACAAACATCTCAACAAAGTCAGAACCTGAAATGCTAAAAAAAGGCACATTGGCTTCACCTGCAATAGCTCTTGCTAGTAAAGTTTTACCTGTTCCTGGAGGTCCTACCATTAAAATCCCTTTTGGTATGCGTCCTCCCAATTTTTGATATTTGCCTGGATCGCGTAAAAAGTCGACAACTTCGGTGACTTCTTGTTTTGCTTCTTCACTTCCGGCAACATCGGTAAATTTTGTTTTGACTTGGTCTGGCGTTAGCATTTTTGCTTTACTTTTACCAACTGACATTGGTCCACCTTTACCACCACCTTGCATTTGACGCATCATAAAGAGCCAAAAACCAATAAGCAAAATCATAGGAAACCAAGAGATAAGAATGCTGGTGATTAAGTTTGGTCTTTCATCGGGTTTACCATAAACAGGTACTTTATTGGCCAATAAATCATCCATTAATTTTCCATCAAGGTAAGGGATATATGTAGTGTAATTGCCTTTATTTTTAGTTGTGGCAACAATTTCTCGTCCGTTAATATGCACTTCTTGGAGATTACCAGCTGCGATATCGGAATTAAATTGGGTATAATTGACTTGAGGTCCACTATTAGATATTGAGCTGAATTGGCTAAATCCAACAATCAATGCTACAGCGATAATTCCCCAGATCAGTAAATTCTTTATCATGTCGTTCAAAAGAAAAACCTCTCATAAAAATTAACAGTTACGACTAAATTTAACAAAGTATGGTACTACAAAATTATACAACTGGCTACTTCATACCCATTGCAACAATATAAACTTCTCGAGATCGTGTTCGTGAGGCTTCAGGCTTACGAATTTTGACCGTTTTAAACATTGAACGGACTTGCTTTAGGTACTCTTCAAATCCTTCGCCCTGAAACACTTTAACAATAAAATTACCATTAAGAGCAAGTACGTTTTTACACATATCTAACGCTAGTTCAACTAAATACATTGCTCTAGGTATATCAACTGCAGGTTGACCGCTCATGTTGGGCGCCATGTCTGACATGACAACTTGGACTTTTTCTTCGCCAACTCGTTCAAGTAATGCTTTTAAAACTGCGTCATCCCGAAAATCGCCTTGAAGAAAGTCAACGCCAACAATGGGATCCATGGGAAGTAAGTCACAGGCAATAATACGCCCTTTATTGCCGATAAGCGATGCGACATATTGTGACCAACCTCCTGGGGCTGCACCTAAATCAACAACCGTTATTCCGGGCTTAAATAATTTGTCACTTTTTTGAATTTCTTCAAGTTTGAACCAAGCTCTAGATCGCAGCCCTTTTTTGTGTGCTTGTTGTACAAAGCGATCATTAAAATGCTCATTGAGCCAGCGCGTTGAACTTGCTGAGCGTTTTTTATTACTCACAACTAATAAATCCTTAATGTAAAAGGTCACTTCATTGATTACAAACATATATAAGGGTAGAATAGCAAAATTACAACTTAATGTGATAAAAATTTAATGAATTTATCGAATAAACAAAAACAGTATTTAAAAAGTGAAGCTCATCATTTAAAACCTATAGTGATGATTGGGGCTAATGGATTTACCGAGGGTGTACTTGCCGAGATTGACAACGCTTTAAATTTCCATGAGTTGATTAAAATTAAGGTTTCTGCTGAAGATCGTGAAACAAAAAGGCTTATTTGTGATGCAATTGTACGCGAAACAAAAGCGTTAGCAGTGCAATTGGTTGGTTCTAATTTCACTATTTTTAGACCAAGCGAAGATAAGAAAATTTCCCTACCTAAATAAATGTAACAGGGCTTAGCCCTGTTGCATTTATCATCTGTTTTTGTAAGTGATTTATTTAATAATTAGATATATTCAACTTTAACAATATCAAATTCTACATCACCCCCTGGGGTTTTAATTTGTACTGTATCACCATCTTCTTTGCCAATTAACCCTCTGGCAATAGGTGAGTTGACTGAAATAAGATTTTGTCTGTAGTCAGCTTCATCATCACCCACTATGCGATATGTTGTCTCTTCGTCCGTTTCAATATTTATTACTGTTACTGTAGCACCAAAAATAATACGACCAGTATTTTTTACTTTGGTAATATCAATAATTTGAGCTTGTGATAATTTACCTTCGATTTCTTGAATACGACCCTCACAAAAACCTTGCTGTTCTCTTGCTGCATGGTATTCAGCGTTTTCCTTTAAATCGCCATGAGCTCTTGCCTCTGCTATTGCTGCCGTTATTTGTGGTCTTTTGACATTCTTTAACTCTTCTAATTCGGCTCGTAATAGTTCAGCTCCCTTTACTGTCATTGGGATTTGTTTCATCTAGGTATCTCCCGTTTTTACTTATTTTAGTAAATAAAAATAATTATCCCTTATCTTAATCAAAAGAAAGAGAAAGTTAATTGTTTTTTGTTTATTTAAAAACGTTAAAGTGAATATTTATATATTAACTGTAAAGTTAGTTTAATAACAAATCATTTATACTGAAAATGAGATGATATTTTTATAAAAATCGGTTATCGTAATATAACTATTTAGTAGTTCATTATAATAATTACATTTATTTATGCGGCAATTCCGATTTTATATAATCATTTCTCTGTCCATCGTTTGGTTTTTTTTATTGTTGTCTTATTTTGTTTTACAAACTTCGTTCGGAGCAAAATTAGTTAGTTATCAGTTATCTAAATTAAGTTCATATACAATCTCAATCGGCAGTGTTCATCACTCTTTTTCAACTTTTTATGAATTGGTTTTTGATGATGTTGTTGTCAATGATAATAATCAAGAGATTGTTAATGTTCCTAAATTAGTTGTAGGGTTGGATAAAAGTCATTTATGGCAATTAAATCATTTTAATTATGTTACTGTCATTAATGGCACTATTAATAATACTCAATCCAAGCATTATGCTTTTTCAACAAACACACTAAAATTTGTTAATTCAACCGTTAATATTCTGGCTAATAATGGAAAAGACAAACTTTCTTTCTTCAAAATCAATGGAGGGATTCAACCTTTTTTTTCATCAGAGGGAGATAAATATCAATTTGATTTTACTTCTCAAGAAGCTTTGGTAAATCAAATACCAATAAAATCCTTGCTTATTCAAGGATTCCATCGAGATGGTATTACGACGATTACTAATTTAGGTGGAGATATTAATGACGGATTTTTTGTCAGTAAATTAAAAATACAGGCCGACAATATTTTAGATATCGAACAATTAAAGTTGCATAATATACATTTTCAATCAACTGATGATGATTTTTTTGATAGATATTCTCATGTCCTTCCAAAGTTAATAATCAAACAATTATCGATACAGGAAAGTAGTATTCAGTTGCCTAGTTTTTTAATGGAAAAAGGCAATATTGAAGCGACGAATCTTCGTTATGATGGGCAATGGCATTTCGAACAGGGCTCCTTTATTTTTACTGCCGAAGAACTAGTTTGGCATAATCAGTTATTTTCGTCGGTATTAGCACAATTATCATTTCAAAACCAAGAAGCGACAATTCAAAAAGTATTAGCAAAATGGAATAAAGGTAGTATAAATTTTTCTGGTAAGTGGAAAGATAATACCTTACATCTAGATCAATTAATGTTAGCGGATATTGTCTATGAGATTCCTGAAAATTTGGGACAGACTCTGTTACCTAATATTTTTAGAAATATTAAGCTTGATAAGCTGAATGTTTTTCAGAGTTTGATAATTAGAAAGCAGAGCGATTTTCCTTTTAGTTTATATAATTTTCAAGCTTCAGGTAAAGATATCACTTTAGCAAAAGCGCAAAAATTAGGACTATTTTCAGGAACTGTTTTTTTGAAATCTGAAAAAGCTTCGTTAAATCGAATAGGTATTCGTTATCCAGATCTTGTTCTCAAATTTGATTCTGATAACCATCCTTCATTAACTTTTAGTTCTTTAACTAATGGAGGAATAATTGAGTCGAGAGCAAAAGTTGATTTATCGCAAAATGAACCGCTATCTTTGCAATTTGATGCTTATGGTGTAACAAGTTCACTACTAGAAAATTGGAAATTGATAAAACAACCGCCAAATGCTACGAATTACTCAGCTAATTTACATGGTAAATTACAACCATTTAATTTCTCAGGTAAATTTTCGGCAAATGGGAATGAGTATATCATTAATCTTGCGCATTGATTTTTACAAAAGCATCCTTATATAACATCGTTAAGATGTTTAAGTTATTATGTTCATTTGAGCTTAAAAACTCAATAATAAGTAATACGAGGTAGTAATAGTGCTTGTAAGATTAGATAAATGGCTTTGGGCGGCAAGATTTTATAAGTCTCGATCGTTAGCACGAGAAATGGTTGATGGTGGCAAAGTGCATTATAATGGCCAACGTACCAAACCAAGTAAGCTTGTTGAAGTCGGTGCAATCTTAACGCTTCGCCAAGGTTCTGATCAAAAAACAGTTCGGGTTTTAGCCATTAGTGAACAACGAAAAACTGCCATTGAAGCCCAGCAACTTTATCAAGAAACTCCTGACAGTATTGCAAAACGAGAAAAAATAGCGCAAGCGCGTAAACTTAATGCATTGACAATGCCGCATCCAGATAGACGGCCTGATAAAAAGGAACGGCGTAATTTGATTAAATTTAAATATGATAGGCAAAAAGATGGCAATGATTAATATGGATACTTTGAACCGTTTTTTATTTGATAATCACCCTATTCGTGGTGAAATTACCCGACTGGAACAGACATATCAAGCGATTTTAGATAATCATACTTATCCAATAGCAGTGCAAAAATTGCTTGGTGAATTATTGGTTGTAACTAGTTTATTAACTGCAACACTAAAATTTGAAGGCGATATTGCTGTTCAGTTACAAGGCGATGGAGCGTTATCTTTAGCAGTTGTTAATGGTAATGATCAACAGCAGCTACGCGGTGTTGCTCGGATTAGCGGTGAAATCGCTGATAATGCAACACTTAAAGAGATGGTGGGTAATGGCTATGTCGTTATTACTATTACCCCTAAAAATGGTGAGCGTTATCAAGGTATCGTTGGTCTGGAAAAAGATACACTTATTGGTTGTATCGAAAATTACTTTATACAATCAGAACAGCTCCCTACTCGTCTATTTGTAAAAATAGGTGTACATGATAATAAACCAATAGCAGCAGGTATTTTATTGCAAGTTTTACCTGCTAATGAAAATACAGTTGAATCATTTGAGCATGTTAGCACTTTAACTGAGACAATCACTAGTGATGAGTTATTTCAACTTTCTACTGATGAGATTTTATATCGTTTATATAATCAAGAAGAAGTACGTCTTTTTGAAACGCATGATATTACTTTTAAGTGTGGATGTTCACGTCAACGTTGTGAAGATAGTTTAATGACTTTACCAGCTAATGAGATTGATGAAATCCTAAAGGAAAACGAGGGAAAGATTGATATCCATTGTGATTATTGTGGAAAGCATTATCTGTTTGATGCAATTGATATTGCTGAAATTAGAAGTACAAGTAACCTACATTATCATTGATCTTAATAGAAAAATACCACTAAGGTTATTAACACCTTAGTGGTAAAGTGAAATATAGGGAATTAAACCCGTATTCAATTTAACAGAATAGAAAAAAGATACCAATTTATTTTATCGGTTTTATATAAAAATTTTGTAAAGTAAATTTACAAAACTATTTTACATTGAAATTAATAAAAAATTTTTTAGCCTTAACTTTTTGAAATTCATAAAAATTATTTTCATTTACTTTCTACATAAATATCTTCAACAATGGCATGTTGATTTACGATTCTCCATTTAATATTAAAATGGTAAAGTGTAAATCCGTATGCTTGTTCATTAATGTTTTTTTGTTTATAGGCTGGTCTTGGATCTTGGGATATTACTTGTGTAATTAATTCGGCGAGTTGAGGATAACTTTGTTTTTGTAAATCCAAAGATAATCGTGCTTTTTGTGAGAACTCTACTGTTATTTTTTTTTCAGGAGTAGATTGTGCGTATCCTGCAAGTGCTTCTGAGTGGCTATCGGAATAAGGGAGATAAGGCTTGATATCAATAATTGGTGTGCCATCCACTAAGTCGAGACTTCCTAATTTTAAGACTACTTGCTTATTTTCTATGATGATATCTTTTAACTCTACTGCTGAAAGCCCAATATGATTAGGTCTAAATGGCGATCGTGTAGCAAACACCCCCATTGTTTTATTACCGCCTAAACGAGGAGGGCGAACGGTTAATCTCCATTTTTCAGGGGCAACATGGTGAAATAGGAATAATAGCCATAAATGTGAAAATTGTTCTAATCCTTTTACACTGATAGGGTCATTATAAGGTGCTAATAAATAAAGTTCCCCTTGTCCTGCACTAACTAGATTGGGTTGTCTTGGAACGGCAAATTTTTCACTATACGGTGAGCGGATAATACCGATTGGTTCAATTTGATATGTCATTATTGGTCGATAATTTTGTTTATGAGTAGCAGTTTTGTTAAGTCATTTAATTACTATCTCTATTTCCGCCGATCGATACAAAGATCGGCGGATTTAATATTAGGCTAATATCTATTTATAAATTATTACCAACCGCGAATAGCTCCACCATTAAAAATTTGGTCAGCTTTTTGTGCAACAGCTTCGGTTTGGTATGCTTTTACAAAATTTTTCACATTTTCATTATCTTTATCCGTTTCACGCGAAACAATAATGTTGACATATGGTGATTCTTTATCCTCAACAAAAATACCATCTTTACTTGGTGTTAGGTTTGCTTGTCCTGCAAATGCGTTATTGATGATTGCAAGATCAACTTGGGCATCATCCAATGAACGAGGTAACATTGGAGCTTCAAGTTCTAAAATATTGTAGTTATAAGGGTTACTTGTAATATCAAGTACAGTTGGTAGTAAACCTTTAGATTTATCAACCGTAATCATCCCTTCATGTTGTAATAATAGTAATGCACGTCCTAAGTTTGTAGGGTCATTAGGAATAGCAATCGTTGAGTTAGCTGGAATGAAAAACGCTTCACCGCGTGGTGAAGTGACTTTTACGCCTTCGCCTGTTTCTATTGATTCATCAATTGGTTTTAGTTTATGAGAATAGCTTGCAATAGGATAAACAAATGAATTACCTACTACAGCTAATTTATAGCCACGTTCTTTCATTTGTTCATCTAAATAAGGTTTATGTTGGAAAGCATTTACATCAATTAAGCCATCATTTAATGCTTGATTTGGGGTTACGTAATCGTTAAAAATAACTAGTTCAACATCTAGATTATAAAGATCTTTTGCTTGTTGTTTAACTACTTCAGCAACTTCTTGTTCAGGGCCTGAAATTACTCCGACTTTTAGAACGTTTACTTTAGTTGGTTCTGTTGGTTTGTTATCTGTTGTGGCTGTTTGTTTATTATTATCACAGCCAGTTAGAAAAAATGCACTTACCAATGTGGTAATAAGTGCTAGCTTTTTAATAGACATATATTTCTCCAAAATTAATGATGCGTGACGCGTTTAACAATCATATTGCCAATAAATTGAATAATAAAGACAATAATAATTAATATAACTAAAACAGTATTCATTATAGCTGGCTTGTAGCCGTTGTAACCATATTGAATAGCAAGTTGCCCAAGGCCTCCTGCGCCAACAGCTCCAGCCATTGCAATATATCCTGTCAAAGTAATTAAAGTAATTGTCATACTATTGACAATTATAGGCAATGACTCAGGTAATAAAACTTTATATATAATTTGTAGTGGTGTTGCACCCATTGAGCGTGCAGCCTCTATTAATCCTTTGGGAACATCTAATAATGCATTTTCTATCATACGTGCAATTAATGGCGATACACCAATACTTAATGGTACCACTGCAGCTTGTTTACCTATAAAGGTGCCCATTAAAATTGTGGTGAAAGGAATAATCCATACAATTAATATGATAAAAGGGATTGAACGAAATACATTAGTAATAAAAGAAATAATGCTATTAGCGGCATAACAATCCAATATTTGTCCTTTACGCGTCGTATAAAGTAATATACCAACGGGTAATCCAATTATCGTTCCCCAAAAACCTGATAAGATGACCATAAATAGAGTTTCATCTGTTGCTTGTGCCATTTTGAACAGCATTGCTTCATTAAAACCATTAAATGATGAACAAAAAGCAACAAAGTCAGCCCAAAAATTATATTGAGTTAAATATCGAAATAATGATTCAAAAGGTTTAAATGAAGGAATAAAATCAAACATAGCCGAGCACCTCTACTTTAGTATTATTTTTTTCTAAGAATTGAATTGCTGATGCCATACTTTTTTGTTTTCCTTTCATTTCTGCTAACATTAAGCCAAATTTGACTCCTCCAGCATAATCCATTTGTGCACTGATAATGTTACTATCAATTTCGAATTCTTTAGCGATTTGAGATAATAATGGTAAATCAACGGAGACTCCTGTAAATTCTAAACGTAATAGCGGATTGAGTCCTTCTTTGTGTTCAGATGATAGTCTTATTAAATAATCATTTGGAATACTAAGGTGTAAGGTTGATTGAATAAATTGTCGTGCAATATCTGTTTTAGCATGAGAAAACATTTCGCCTACTGATGACTGTTCAACTAGTTCGCCATCACTTATAACAGCTACTTGATCACAAATTTGTTTTACTACATCCATTTCATGAGTAATTAATAAAATTGTTAATCCTAATTTTTGGTTAATATCTTTTAGTAATGACAAAATTGAACGTGTTGTTTCAGGATCAAGCGCACTGGTTGCTTCATCACATAATAATACTTTGGGGTCACTTGCCAAAGCTCTCGCAATAGCAACACGTTGTTTTTGTCCTCCAGATAAATTAGTTGGATAAACATTCGCCTTCTCTGTCAATCCGACTAATTCCATAAGCTCATTTACTTTCTGCTTAATTGCTATTTTAGGCGTTTTATTGAGTTCTAGAGGGAAAGCGATATTATCAAATACAGTACGTGAGGAAAGTAAATTGAAATGTTGAAAAATCATACTAATTTTTCGGCGTATTTCAATTAATTTTCTATTAGATAGATTAGTGATCTCTTGATTATCAAAGAAGATCTTCCCACTAGTCGGCTTTTCTAGTAGGTTAATGCAGCGAATAAGTGTGCTTTTCCCAGCCCCTGATTTGCCAATAACACCGTAAATTCCCCCTTGGGGAACATGGATATTAATGTCTTTTAAAGCATAAATTGGGGTTTTATTATGCTCAAATGTTTTCGAAATATGTTGTAGTTGTATCATAATATATAAAAACAAAAGATGAATAAATGAATATTAAGACGTCTAGACATCTAAGTCAATCAATAATATGCTATATGAATTAGAGTAATATCTAAAATTAAAAGGAAAAAAAGTAAATATGAAGCCAGCTATTTTTTTAGATCGAGATGGTACTATTAATATAGATTATAATTATGTACATACAATCGATAAATTCCATTTTATTGATGGTGTTATTGAAGCAATGCAAGAACTCAAAAAAATGGGTTTTATGTTAGTTATAACAACCAATCAATCAGGTATTGCTAGAAATATATTTACAGAAGAACAATTTCATACTTTGACTGAATGGATGGATTGGTCTTTGCAAGATCGTGGTGTTGATTTAGATGGTGTCTATTATTGCCCTCACGACCCGTTAGTGGATACTTGTGAATGTCGAAAACCAAGTCCAGGTATGATTCAAACAGCAGCTAAAGAACTAAAAATTGATATTGCTAATTCCTATATGGTTGGAGATAGAGTGTCTGACCTATTATCGGGTAAAAAAGCTGGAGTTAAAAAAACTGTGTTAGTAAAAACGGGTGATACCATAACAGAAGAGGCATTAGAACAAGCTGATTTGATTATTGATAGTTTGGCTGATCTACCAAAAAGAATAAAAAACCAATATTGATTGTTGTTTTAACTAATACAGTGTTTAGATTAAACGCTGTATTAAAGTTATACTTTTAAGTATCAGTGGAGTAATGGTTAATCCAATAAAACAGGCACTAATAAAAGTAACAACAGTTATATCTAGCTGATTTGTAGAAAAAGAATAGTTGCCAAAAATAAGCAAAGTAATAAGTGTTACTAAGCTCCAGTATGGAAAACCAATTTTATTTTGTTTAGATGTTACAATCGGTAAATAATAAATAATCCCACAAAACTCATACCAATTAATGAACTACCATGTTGTAATAAACTAAAAAGTTGAACAAAACAACCTGACGGATGAGTAAAAGAGTCCCACCTAATATGAGAAATTATGCCAATAATTGCCGATGTTAAAAAACTTAACCAATGCTAACAGCAATATTTATTCCAGTTGAAAGTTAAATAATTAGCAAATCACTTATAAAAGAAATTAGGTAAATTTTTAATTAAAACATTTCGAATGATAAAATGAAAAATATAAGCAATAACTAAAGTCATTGGTAAATCAAATAGAAAAATACCAGCTAGACTATGACTTAAAGCACTTTTTACCTCCATTATTAAGAAGTACTCAAAATCAAGAGCCATACTATCAATAATCAAAGCCGTCATAGAAAATAGATGAGGTTTCTTATATAAAGGTAATATGATAGCTGGATGAGCGAATGTAAAAGGCACTATTTATTCTAACTTAATAAAGAGTGTTTAATTTAAAGCTATTTTGTTTGTTATAAGAAATATAATCGACCTACCAAAGATATTAAATATTAGAATTTGGTTTTACAACAATTCAACTTAGTTTGTTTTTAGCTCGTCTTGAGCAAAAAAAATGCAAACAAGAAAAAATGCGTAATGATCTCTTGTATAATTTTTTTAAACCCCTATAATGCGCATCCACTGACACGCAGTCAGCGACAAGCAGACGAAGAGTTGGTGATTAAGTGAGATCAAAAATTTTAAAAAAGATCTTGACGAATAAAAAAGGTTAGCGTAGTATACTCAACCCTTGAGACAGCGAACTAAATCAACGAAGGTTGATGAGGGATGTAAGTTGTCAGCTCTTTAAAAAGAAGAAACAGACAATCTGTGTGGGCACTTGCGAGACGAAAGATTAAAGTCTACGGACTAAAAAATTAAGTCTTGATAAGTGACACTGAAGATTCATTTGAATATGTCAGAGACAGTTATTGAGCATCAAACTTTAAATTGAAGAGTTTGATCATGGCTCAGATTGAACGCTGGCGGCAGGCTTAACACATGCAAGTCGAACGGTAACATGAGTGCTTGCACTTGATGACGAGTGGCGGACGGGTGAGTAAGGTATGGGGATCTGCCGAATGGAGGGGGACAACAGTTGGAAACGACTGCTAATACCGCATAAAGTTGAGAAACCAAAGCATGGGACCTACGGGCCATGCGCCATTTGATGAACCCATATGGGATTAGCTAGTTGGTGAGGTAATGGCTCACCAAGGCGACGATCTCTAGCTGGTCTGAGAGGATGACCAGCCACACTGGAACTGAGACACGGTCCAGACTCCTACGGGAGGCAGCAGTGGGGAATATTGCACAATGGGGGGAACCCTGATGCAGCCATGCCGCGTGTATGAAGAAGGCCTTCGGGTTGTAAAGTACTTTCGGTGATGAGGAAGGTAATGAATCTAATAGGTTTATTAATTGACGTTAATCACAGAAGAAGCACCGGCTAACTCCGTGCCAGCAGCCGCGGTAATACGGAGGGTGCGAGCGTTAATCGGAATGACTGGGCGTAAAGGGCATGT
>NZ_LZHB01000078.1:0-1936 GCF_001690345.1 Gilliamella sp. Gris3-2 | reverse complement strand
TTCTGTGTTTTAAAACAGCTTGTTACAAAGTAGGCAATTTGTTCATCCCAACGACGCGTCATATGATTTTCAACTGCCATCGCTTTAACTTGCTCAACACCAGAGATACTTTCAACTAAAAATGCTTGATTTCTAGCACCTTGTTGAAACTGCTCATCAAGACGTCTACGTAACACTGGGGTAATAAAAGCTGATAACATGATATAAGGAATCAATGACACTAAAACAATTAACGTTAGGGGAATACTATAAAACGCCATAATGACAAAAAAAACAATCGCAAAAAGAATATCTAAACAAAGTGTCATTGCACTGCCAGTTAAGAATTCACGTACTGTTTTTAGTTCATAAACACGAGCAACAGTAATACCAACTTGACGGGATTTAAAGTAGCTTAAAGGTAACGAAAGTAGATGTTTATATAGTAACGAACTGAGCATGACATCAATACGTTGAGAGGTATGCGCCATTTGATAATTACGTAGCCCTCCCAAAATCACATCAAAAATCACGATAGTAAACATGCCGATAGCTAACACATCTAATGTTGTTAAACTTTGATGAGCGAGCACTTTATCTACAACTACCTGAAAAAATAATGGTGTAACCAAGGCTAAAATTTGGATAAAAAATGAGGCCAATAAAATTTCGCACATCAGTTTTTTATAGCGCATAAAAGCTTGAAAAAACCATTGGATGTTAAACTCTCGATTAATTGATTCCCATGTAATTCTTTTAGTAAATAAAAACGCACTAATTTTTTCTTGTACCTGTGGCACTATCACTTCTGGCTGTTTTTTGTGAGGAGATTGAATCAGCCATTGACCATCTTTAACTGCTAATAAAACGACATAACCTTGCTGCTTTAAATGGACAATAATAGGCGTCGAAATTTTATTGTTTAGATTTAATTTATCAATATATCGGCATTTTAACCCTGTTTTTTTGACAGCTCTAACAAACTGGAGTGAGATATTATGTTCATCATCAAGATAGAACTGTTCTTGTAACGATTTAGTATTGACCGCTAATCCATAAAATTGAGCGATAATCGTAAATCCTAACCATAAATCATTATACTTTTCTTTTTGCATCAATTTTTCCAAAATAATTCACCACTTAGACCGACAAAACAAACTTAAATTCTAAATAAAAGACAGCCCTTATCAGCTGTCTTTTAATGATTAAAATAAAATCTAAAGATTTTAGACTTTGATTGAAGGACTAAAATGTGGCGATGGATTGGCCAGTATTAACTCATCAGTCACCACATCACTATCATCATCTGATGCAACAAAAGTACTTATACTCTGCGTTATTAATGAAAAATTAGATATAGGTGCATTTGATGAAAATACAGGTAGTGGTATACCATCGTTAATATGAGCGTTAATATCGGCCGCTAACCACGATGAACCATCCGCAAATTGGAAAACATCAATTCGGGAAGACAATCTAGTATCTAGTTTAGTTGAGAACCAATTTTTAATTGTAATAGAATCGGTACCAAATGTTAATAAAAGATCTGTATCCGATTTTTTAATATCAACCATTTTTGCTGAGATCCCTTCACCAAAACGGATCGTATCAACATCAGTTTTTATTCTACTCCAAAAACCGGTGTACCCTAGCTTGCCTTGGTTATCTATTGTGTCGTGACCGTCGCCTAAATTAAACAAGTAAGTATCGTTTCCAGCTCCACCTGATAACAGGTCATTACCTTTACCACCTGTTAAAATATCATTGCCATCACCACCCGACAAAGTATCATTACCATCACCGCCTGTTAAGATATCATTGCCTTTACTGCCTAAAATGATATCGTCACTATCTGTACCGGTCATTACTAAGCCGTTGTTTAATACCTCATCCCACGTTAATTTGGTGCCATCGGCAAATATAAACTCCTCAATAACGTTATAGCTATTAATGTCTG
>NZ_LZHB01000077.1:0-9374 GCF_001690345.1 Gilliamella sp. Gris3-2 | reverse complement strand
TTCTTATTATAGGTGTTAATGTAAAACAATCTGTTAATGGTGCACTATCTAATGCCCAGTAATTAATTAAATCCTCATAATTCTTATAATTGTTAAAAAGAATATTGAAAACCTTTTGAATAACTTTATCATTAGGGTTTAATCCCGAAGAAATTAAATCGTTACAAACATCAAGAGATAAAATCATTAATTCTTTTTTTTCTATTGAAGAATATCCATTATATAGATATGCAAAAATATATTTATTTAACCAATATTTTGTTCTATATTGATCTGGTAACTCATAAGCCCAATCCTGAGTAAATCGATCGCCATATGGCAAATTAAGGTCATCACATAATTTTTTAATTATTTGCATGTTATCCTCAAATTTTCAATTTAAAAATGATGAATTAAATGGAGTTGATATTCGTACTGATGCACCAAATTTCACAACTGCTCTTGCCATATCAAGGGAAATATTATCTCACTAAGTAAATAGTCTCTTTTTTCTCTACTCATATTTTTACTAGATGACCATGATATTTAGTCAGCTTATCCAAATAGCGGATAATTATTGGTAAGCTGACCGCAATATCAATACCTAACACTTCACAATTAAAGCCATTTTATTACATTGAATGTTCTGAAATGACGTTAATTTCTACTACCATCACTTATAAAATTCATTGATTAAAATTCACAGTACCTATAACTTTTTTAATGATTCAAGGTGGAATATGTATTATATTAGAGGATAGTTACACAATTAATCCAGACCTATTATCTTCCACCATAAAATTCCAACAGTAAATACGATAATTAGATTTACAACACTACAAATAAACCCAACTTTCCACCAAGTTTTTACTGGTACAAAACCTTCGGCAAATAATAGTGGATTTCGAGCATTGGCAAACTGTGTAATTGATCCAAAGTAGTTAGTACAAATAACCAACGCAAAAATTGCAGTTAGAGTTGGTACACCTAAGGCAATAGCGATCGATAGGAAAACGGGAAATAATGCAGCAATATGAGCATTTCCACTTGCAAAGAAATAATGTAAATAAACATAGGCAACACATAAAATAACTAATACTAATACCCAACTACTTTCACCTAAATGACCTTGTACAGCTCCACCTATTGTGTCCCCTAACCATTTTGTTACACCAAGTTTATTAACTTGCCCCGCCATCATAAGTAATGCCGCAAACCAAATTAATGTGTCCCAGGCAGCTTTTTCTCCTTTTATATCATCCCAGCTTAATACACCAGTTAAGATCAAAATAGTTAAGCCAATAAACGCAGTAGTTGTTGAATCAATACCGAAATTTTTACCAAAAATCCAAAGCGCTAACAAAAGTACAACAGTAACGCCCATAATGATTTCTTTAACAGTAATTACCCCCATTTTCTTTAATTCTTCAGCCGCTAATTTTGGCGCTTCTGGTGTTCTTTTTAATTCTGGATTAGTCAGAAAGTAAATCACCAAAGGTATCACAACGAATGAAACTAAACATGGCGCAATTGCTGCAACAAACCATTGGCCCCACCCTAATGTAATACTTAATGATGTTGTAACTAATTTAGCTGCTAATAAATTTCCTGTAAATGCCGTTAGAAACATTGCCGAGGTGATATCATTTACATGGCTAATAGTTAGCATTAAAAAAGTACCTATGCGATTTCTTGATTCATCCTTGGGATTGGATTTAAAATTGATTGCTAGTGCTTCCGCTATTGGATAAATAACGCCGCCAGCACGTGCTGTTGTACTTGGAATAGCTGGTGCCAATGCAATATCAGTAACGGATAAACCATAAGCAAGTCCTAAGGTATTTTTACCCAAAATTTTAACAAGATAATAGGCTATTCGTTTACTTAAACCTGTTTTGATAAAACCACGAGCGATCATAAAGGCAATAACAATTAACCAAATAAGACTACTATTTAATTCGCTTAACGAGATTTTTATTGACTCAGTCGCTGTTGTTGCACCAGATGGTCTCAATACAGCAAAAACAGTAATTGCTAATAGACCAATTGCGCCAATTGGCATTATTTCGGCAACAATACTGGCAATTGTTGCAACAAAAATGATGCTGGTTTGCCAACCCTCTTGACTAATACCTTCAGGTGGAGATACAAACAACCAAAATATCGCTGAAATTACCACAATAACGATAAGTGGCAACCATTTTACTGGTGGTTTCTTTACTACGCTCATAATATTTTCCTTTTTAACTTAAATATTATTTAATTTATAAGATTTAATTCAGTGACAATAATACTATTCTTTGTTTGGCTATTATTTATAATTGCTCATGTTTGTATAATTAAAAAAAATTCAATAAAATCAATAGCCCACCTGAATGTTTTTTGTGAAAAGACCTATATATTAAGTCATTTACACAAAAAAAAATTCATAAAAAATAATAAAATTATATCGTTAACTAAAATCGCATTTATTGCAAATTGAATAATTAATCTATTTTTATAGTGTATTGAGTATCGGTTTTTTGAAAACTAAAGTTATCAGGATTTATTAATGCTATAGTTTTATTTTTTAGCAAAAATATGGCTGATAAATTTTGATTCTTTCGCAAATACGCCTTACTTTTCTCAATCCCCCATCCATAAAAAACAGTCGAATAAATATCGCCTTCTAATGAAGAATCTGAAATTATTGTCACACTTTCAAGTTCGTTGTCCAACGGATAGCCTGTTTTGGGATTAAATATGTGATGATAAAGTTTATTATTTTGCATAAAAAAGCGCTCATAAATTCCCGATGTGACAACTGATTTATTTTTAACTTTAATAACGCCAGACAGCTCATCACTAATTGAAAACGGTTTTCTTAATCCTATATTCCAATAACCACTTTGTTCTGTTAAACACTCACCTAAAGTTAATACATTTCCACCTAAGTTAATAATACCTTGATACACTTGATTTTCGAGTAAAACCAATTTGACAATATCAGCAATATACCCTTTAGCAATTGCACCTAAATCAATTTCCATTCCAGTTTTTTTTAAAAAAACGGAATGTGTGTTTGTATCAAGTTCGACATTTTTAGGATCAATTAACAATAGTTGTTGTTTTATTAATTCAGCAGATGGTACTTGATAACCTTGGAAACCAATCTTCCAAAGCTTAACTAATGGGCCAATAGCAAAATTAAAGCAACTATTGAAATACAGACTGACTTTTTGAGCTTGTTCAATTAGGGAAAAAATAGGTTGACTCACTGTCACTGGGTGTTTACCCGCAGCTAAATTAATTGACATAACTTCTGAAAATAGCCGGTTAACAGTCAATTTATCCTCAAGCATTTTAATAATTTGAAAAACAGTGTGTGCAATGGCTTCATTTGGCTCTAAAAGCGTTAATGACACCGTTGTTCCCATTAAAGTTTGAGAATATTCATATCTCGAACACACCATATTAAACAAGCTCAGCTAGTTGTAATAATTTAATTTTTAATATAATCAGCAGCTTTTTTACCCGCTTGTCTACCAAAAATAATGATATCAGCAACAGCATTGCCACCAATACGGTTAGCACCATGTACACCGCCAACAACTTCGCCTGCGGCAAAGACCCCTTGGATGATATTTTTATTAGCATCTAGGACTTGTGTTTGGGTGTTGATTGTCACTCCCCCCATGGTATGGTGAACACCTGGTGCGATCTTTATTGCATAAAAAGGACCTTTTTCTATTGGATGACGTATACCTGTTGTTCGACCAAAATCCTTGTCTTGTTTGGTAATAGCAAACTGATTATAACGCTTTACAGTTTTAGTTAATGTATTAGTATCAATTGATAATTTTTGTGCTAATTCCTCAATTGTATTTGCTTGTGATACAAGTTCATTTGAAACATATTCTTCCACTGCTTTGTTTTCATTACGGACTTGCTGATCAAATAAGATATAAGCATAGTGCTCAGGTAATTTTATAATCTCAGCTGAAACTTTATCTCTTGTATCAAGTTCATTAACGAATCGTTGACCATTTTGTGATACAAGTATTGCGCCTCCACCTCGAATCGATTCAGATATTAAATAAGATGTTGTTTGTTCAACCGTTGGGTGGATTTGAATCTCTTCCATATCAACGGTTCCTGCACCAAGTTTTTCCAATAACATAATGCCTGAACCAGTAGCGCCTTTGTGATTAGTGGTGACAAAACCTTTAAGATCGGGTCGATATTTTTCAACCATTGTGGTATTGGCACTAAACCCACCAGTTGCAATAATAACTACTTTTGTTTTTATTACGTGATTTGAGCCATCTTCTTCTGAAACTTTAACACCAACCACTTTATTATTTTCTGTCATAATTTCAGTAACTACAGTATCAAGCATAACATCAATACCACGCTTATTGATGTTTTTAACTAGGCCACTAATTAAGAAACCACCTACTGCAGCACCACTTTCAGGACGGTGAGTTCGATCAATACTCATTCCACCAGTTGTTGTAATACCACTTAATTCAATTCCATTTTCATCTAACCAATCAATGGCATTTGGTGCATTTTCAACAAAATAATGTAATAAATCAGGGTTATTTTTATTTTTTCCGCCTGTCATCGTTTCGTTATAAAAGAGTTCTTTACTATCTGTAATACCTTTGAGTTTTTGGAATTTGGTTTCTGCCGCATTCATACCAGCTGAAGCTTTATTGGTATTACCGCCAATTACAGACATTTGTTCAACAATAACCACATTTGCACCAAGATCATGAGCTTGGATCGCTGCAGTAAGTCCTGCACCACCACTACCAACAACCACAACATCAAAAGATTGGTCATTAGGATCACCACCTTCCGCAAGAATCGCTTCTTTGTTAGATTTGGCTATTGCTTTGGTCACAGCTTTTTTGAAGGCTTCGCATTGGGTTGTTGCGCCAGAAATGGTATCAACATGAGGGCTATTTGAATCAATAATTCTATTTTTAATGATCGAAAAATTATCTAGAACGTTATTATCAAACTCTTTAGCATTTACCAATTCCATGTCTTTTATGAAGTCTTTAGCTAATTCCACATTAATAAGGAATTCGTAAGATTCGTCATTAACTTTTTCTTGATAATTTCCCGGTTTGAATTTTTTAATATTAAGATTCACATCACGAATTAAACTTTCAACGAGAGAAAAATGCCATAAAGGTTCTGGGATATTCAGATCTTCACGTTTATCACTATTAATAAATAGCTCTAGTTTTTCACCTTTCTTTATGCGACTAATCCAATCAGGATAAGCAATGCAAGCTCGACCAACCGCAACTAAGTCATAGCCATTGTCGATGGCACTATCCAAATCACTTTGGTTAACAACATTACCAACACCTACAACAGGAATTTTTGATAAAATTGGTGAACGCGTCGCAACAAATTTTTTAATTAATGGAGTTGGATCTTGAGTATCAACAATCGATGATCTAAGCGTTGTTCCCATTGAGAAATGGACATAATCAAGCCCTTTTAGGGCCAATTTTTCAAGCAAATACATTGTGTCATCAAAACGAATGCCTGGGATTTCTAATTCTTCTGGAGAAAAACGATAACCAACGATAAACTCTGGGGATGCATATTGCTTTACCATATTATGAGTGATATCTAAGACGGCTAAAGGGAATTGAGTACGATTATCACGACTTCCCCCCCACTTATCATCTCGTTGATTTGAATTTGGTGAATAGAATTGCTGAATAAGGTAAGTATTTGCACCATGAATTTCAACACCATCAAATCCAGCTTGGATAGCGCGTCGCACTGCTTGGCCAAATTTTTCGATCATTTCATCGACTTCATCAGCGCTTAGTGCTACTGGTATTGCTGCACCAGGGCGTGGTGCTGCAATTGCACTTGGCCCCACAGGCGATTGTCCACCAATTAATTTTGGCTCAACCATTCGCCCTCCATGGTAAACTTGAATTACTGCTTTGGAGCCTTTTTCTTTGATTGCCTTCGCAATCTTTGCTAATCCTTCAATTTTGTCATCACTATCTAAACCAATTGCACCAGGAAAAGCTAATCCTTTATTATCAACAAATCCACATTCAACAATAATTGTCCCTATTTCACCAGATCGTACACGATAATATTCAATTAGATCTTGAGTAACTGAACCATCATAAAAACCAGAACAAGTTGTCATTGGGGCCATCATTATACGATTTTTTAGTTCAACGCCATTAGGTAGAGTTATCGGACTAAAAATATGTTCATTTTTCATTTTTATATACCTACTCACTAGTATTTAAGCTTTTTAATTATGATAACATTAACAATAGTTACTCTCCACATGGATTATCTATATTAATAACAACAAGTATCATTTTTTAGACAGAAATTTTTTTAGTGTTATTAAGCAATTATAAAATTATCACGATAAATAGGATAAGATCATGCTTATTTTGGGTATTTTAGAGAGATTATATTGGCGGATCTATGATTTAAAATCTAGAAAAAAATACTATAACCTTTTCATTTAGTTAAATATTTTTATGATTTTTATATTGAACTTTAATTTTATTCAGATAAAATGTGTACAAATTTACACAATAGAGAATAACTTGATGTTTTTAATTCCAATTGGCAGTTCTGAATCTACCCATCTTTCTACTCTCTATTGTTCCTATTTCTTAATCCTCCTTATGGAGGATTTTTTTTGGCTATAAAACCTTATTCATTTTATTTTTATTACAACTTAATACCCAACTTCACTTTAAGAACATGCATGATCAGGAGATAGTATGGAATCTTTAACACCTTTTTATAATCCTTCTATAAGCTACGAAGATAATTATGCTCAAGGACCATTTGGGCTTTTTACACAATTAGATAAAGCTGAGCAAATCCCAACAAAATCTTCAAAATTTTTAAACCATGACGTTAATTTACCATTTGGTATACCGGCAGGTCCTTTATTGAATGCAAACTACATTAAAGCCGCATTTGCCTATGGATTTGATTTATGCGTATATAAAACAGTTCGAACAAAACTACATAAATGCCATCCATTACCGAATGTGTTATCAGTTCATCCTAAAGGTAAATTATCGTGTAATTTAGATACAGTATTAGCTGATACTGCTTACAATCAACCTCTATCAATTACCAACTCTTTTGGGGTTCCTTCTTTTTCTCCAGATATTTGGCAACCAGATATGGCTGATGCAGTAAAATCTGCAGGTCATGGGCAATATGTAATTGGTAGTTTTCAGGGGACGCAAAGCAATGAAGCAATAGAAAACGATTATGCTTTAGCTGCAAAATTAGTTAGAGAAACCAATGCGCCTATTCTTGAAGCAAATTTAAGTTGCCCAAACGAAGGAGCAAGTAAACTACTTTGCTTTGATATAGATAAAGTCGAACGAATTGTTAACGCTATTAAAACAGCTGTTCCTGATCGCCCACTTATTTTAAAACTAGCCTATTTCCCTGATGATGAAAGGATCGTTTCTTTATTGACTCGTGTCGGTTCTATTATCGACGGCTTAAGTGCAATTAACACACTGTCAGCTAAACCAGTTGATGCTAGAGGTAATCCTGCCTTAGGTGAAAATAGAAAAGAAGGCGGTGTCTGTGGAGATGCAATTCGTTGGGCTGGTTTAGATATGGTAAGTAGATTAGCTAAATATCGAAAAGAAATGGATCTAAAATTTGTTATTGTTGGTGTTGGTGGTGTTAGTTCTAGTGAACATTATCGTCAGTTTATTGATAATGGCGCCGATGCTATCATGAGTGCTACAGGTGCCATGTGGAACCCAATGCTTGCTATAGAAATTAAGAAAAATCTTAAATAAAATTATTTACAGTTAGGCTCACATTTGTTACAGGGTAACTTACCCTGTAATTTTTTACTGCCTATATACCCTACTGCATTCTTAATTTTTCCTAAAAAAATAAAATAAAAGGTATTTACAATACAATTAAGGCCATTGCTAACATTTCAAACAAATTTATTTTTGTTGCTTTCTTTTTTTATATATAAGTTTGATAGTAATGATTATCAGTAAAATAGCTATAAAGACGATCTGAGATATTGTTCAAAAAATAGGTCGTTAATAAATAAAAAAGCACTTTTGGTAGGAGCGGCACGAAAATACTAACTGTCCCAATAAAAATGAAGCACTACCTATAATTATAAAAAACCATTTTTTAAACATTATAAAATGTGACTTAGAAAGGTTTGTAGTAGCTCAAACTTAATCTGACAGACACATATTACTCATCGGTCTTCATTTTAACAAAATGCGTGTCCGATGAGCAAAATAAATTCTCCAATTGCTTTTCCTTAACCAACCCTCTTGCATCATTCCATGTTTGCCATGGTGTCTTCCCATAACAATATTTTCCAGAGTGTGCTCTTTCTCGATTGTAAAACTCAAGCCATTGCTCAATATCGTTTTGTATTTCACTCAATTGCGTGTAAATCTTACGTCGAAATAAAATATCATAACATTCTGTTTTCATCGTCTTATGGAATCGCTCACAAATACCGTTATTTTGTGGGCTGTAGGCTTTGGTCTTGGTGTGTTCAATATCTTCTAGATTAAGATAAAGTTCATAAGCATGGCTCTCCTTATGGCCATTATATTCCGTCCCTCGGTCGGTAAGAATGCGTAAAAGTGGCACTTGTTCGCTGTCAAAGAAAGGAAGGACTTTATCATTGAGCATATCGGCAGCAATCAGACTGTTTTTCTCTGTATAGACTTTAGCAAAAGCGAGTCTGGAATAGGTATCAATAAATGTTTGTTGGTATATTTTCCCTATGCCTTTAATGTGTCCTACATAATAGGTATCTTGTGCACATAAATAACCCGGATGATGTGTCTCAATTTCACCATGCGCTTCTCGTGATGCTTTGGCTTTTTCAAGGGTCTGTAATTGATTTTCCGTGAGCACACATCCTTCTTGTGCCACTTTGGTTTCTAGGGCTATTATGCGTTTTTTAAAACTTTCTAAATCATGACGTAGCCAAATAGAGCGTACACCACTCCCTGACACCATGATGCCTTCTTGGCGGAGTTGATTGGCAACTCGATGTTGCCCATAAGCTGGATATTCATAGGCCATATTGACAACGGCTTGCTCTATATGTGGCTCTACCCGATTTTTTTCGATAGGCTTTTTACGACTAATTTCTTGAAGCGCAAGCTCTCCCCCTTGCTCATACAGTTTTTTAAAGCGATAATAGCTATCTCGACTGTATCCCATGAGTTTGCAAGCTTGTTGAACGTTACCGAGTTGTTTAGCTAATTCTAAAAGTCCTAATTTAGGTTTAATAATTTTGGCAGTTTGATTCATTTCTGACTCTCCTTTTGTGTTATAAAATAACTCAAACGTCAGATTAAGTAAAGACTATTACAAAT
>NZ_LZHB01000076.1:0-14814 GCF_001690345.1 Gilliamella sp. Gris3-2 | reverse complement strand
GTTGAACAGCTATTCAATCCAAAAAAATTCGAAATGGATGACAATAATATTATTTTAGAAGATAGAAATGATGTTAAAAAGCACGGAACAATCAATATTCACGAACTGATTAATGATTATAATCGTGAAAAAGAACAGGGAATTAAAGCTATCTCTAATTTTTTTAGAGATAGCTACGGATTACGCTCAGAATTACAGTTATCAGTCCGCGGGGAATCATCTCACTACAATGACGGTCGATATTCTGCAACTGAATATAAGCAAGCTATTCAGCAATATAGTAGAAATCTAAAAAAACACTACTGGGAAACGCTCATCAAATTACCAAAATTTGAAGAAAAATTAACAGTAGAAACAAAGGAAAAATTCTTTAAATTAATCAATGACTATCGAGATATGGAATTCAACGAGAATAATATTAATATTCTGTATGAGCATCTCATTAGTCTTGGCACAGAATTGATCGAACAATGTATTGATAAACTATTTAATAAAATAACACGTCAACACGCATATTATTCTGAAAGTAAGAAAAATATCTATCTCTACAACGGCTGGAAAACAAATAACGGTTACAAAATTAATAAAAAATTTATATTACCAATGCATAATCCTAGTACGTTTGACGGCGGGTGGAGAGTGCAAGAAGAATTAAGTGATATAGAAAAAGTATTTTCTTTTTTTAACAACGGCAGGAAACCAGAGGCATCTATCGCAGATATTTACAATAAATGGCGACATTCTCATACAGATAATCATATTGAAAATGATTTATTTAAAATATGTTTTTACAAAAAAGGAACGGCGCATTTTACAGTTAAAGATGACGCGTTATTGCGACGTTTTAATGTGTTTGTCGGCAAAAAAAGGCAATGGTTACCGCCCGATTATGCGATGAAAAATTATAACGATTGTAATAATGAGGAAAAACGTGTTATTGATGAGTTTGAGGGCAAAAAACAATACGTATCTAGTCTAAACGATCCTTTGTTAACAAATTCAAATAAATCAATATTAATGCTTGACTCCATCTAATTTTTCACCACAAATCTGTTAATAACTCACTGAACAACCACCCTATTCTATTAATTTATTACAAATATCTGCGCTGATTATTTGGCGTGCGATTTCTTTTGGTGAAAAGATGAAAAATATTGTTAGCTTTAGTGGCGGTCGCTCGTCAGCTTTACTAGTCTATTTAATGAAAAATCAATATCTAGACACGGATTTCATTTTTATGGACACGGGCGCAGAACATCCAAAAACGTATGAGTTTGTAAAAAATGTAGTTAAGCATTTTGATATAAATCTAACGTGTTTGCGTGTAGTCGTTAATTCAGAACTGGGACAAGGTAATTCATACAGAATCATCTCACTAGATGAATTAACGCAAGATTTACAGCCGTTCCGCGACGTTTGTTATAAATACGGAACGCCATATATTCACGGTGCATTCTGTACAAGAACGATGAAGCTTGAGCCATTTACTCGATACTGTAACGAACGCTACGGTGAAGGTAACTACAAAACGTGGCTTGGTATTCGTGCTGATGAGCCAAGGCGATTAAAAGCAAAGGATGGTTATCGTTATTTGGCTGACATATGCGATTTTGATAAGCAAGATGTTATCAACTGGTGGAAAAAACAGCCGTTTGATTTAGATTTACCAGAACATCTTGGTAACTGTGTTTTCTGTATCAAAAAAGGCATTAACAAAATCGCTTTAGCTACTCGTGATGAACCCAAAATGGCTGAGGATTTTATTAATCTAATTAATGACCCTTGCGTCCGTGTTGTAGAACGACGACAACAAAAAAATAAAATCATGTATCGAGGCAATAACTCGTTAATTTCAATTATGGCGATGTATCAAAATCATTCAAGAGAAGACATAGCGGCAACAATCAAAGGCAATAAAGGTTTCGAATCAGGCTCATGCTCAGAATCATGCGAAATATTTTCGTGTCAATTAGATTTTGATTTAGATGAGTAAATATCGTAAAGGAAACAATAATGACTACACACGAACTAAAAATTAAATCAAAGTATTTTAACACAGCAAATTACTAAGTGTTATTTGTTGATGAGAGATGAGAGATGAGAAAAGATTATAGGAGTAAATAATGACAGAGTTAACAAAAAAGCAAAAAAACGTGTTAGATGCTATAAAAGAATTTATTAAAACTAATGGATACCCGCCAACTCGCTCGGAAATGGCTAGCTTTTTTAATTATAAATCCACTAACGCAATAGAATGTTTTTTTAAATCATTACAGAAAAAGGGGCACATAAAAATCATCAAAGGGATAGCAAGAGGAATTATTTTAGTTGATAGAGAGGTGTAAGCATGGCGGAATCAATTATATTAACAGATGATGAACTGCATATGTTAACTGGCAAAAAAAGAAAAAATTTACAAATACAATGGTTAAAAGAAAACAAATTTTGCTTTCATATCAATTTGCTTGGTAAACCAGTAATCTTACGTTCATCATTGAATCAAAAGGTAATTATTGAACAAAAACAACAACAAGAGCCAGATTTTGGAGCTTTAAATGGCAAGGAAACGTAAAGACAAAAAAGACAATATCCTCCCTCCTCGCGTGTCAAAAAATAAATATTCATACTACCTCAAAACAAGAGAAAACAAAACAGTTACGCTAGGCTCGATCAATATGAGCATGGTCGAGTTATGGGCGAAGTATGAGGGGGTTATTGCTGAACAAAAAGAGGAAATGACGTTTAGCAAGCTGTGGAGCATGCACTTAAATAGCGCTGCTTTTCATAAACTGTCATCACGCTCACAAGAGGATAAATTACGAGGAGCAAAAAAAATATTACCCGTTTTTGGACATATAAACGTTAACAATATTAGACCTGAACATGTCAGACGCTACATGGACATTAGAGGAGAGCAAAGCAAAGTGCAAGCAAATCACGAGCTATCTTACATGTCTGTAGCGTTCGGTTGGGGGTACGAACGTGGGTATTGTAAAATGAATCCATGTTCTGGGGTTAAAAAATTCAGCATTCAAGCAAGAGATAAATATATTGAAGACATAGAATATTACACTATTTATGATGAAGCGATAGATATACTAAAAGTGGCAATGGAAATATCATATCTGTGCGCAGTTCGGGAAGGTGATATATTCAAGCTAAAGCACAGCCAAATACTCAAAGAGGGTATTTACATAAAACAAGGTAAAACAGGAAAAAGGCAAATCAAACAATGGACAGAACGACTAACCGATGCAATTAATTTAGCTAAAAAATTATTTCCACTGTCTTCTTCTGACTCTCTCGTGCTACAAAATAAATCAGGAGGCAAGCTAATCCAGAAGACTTTTAACTCATACTGGTTGGATGCAAAACGAAAAGCAGAAGAAAAGCTTGGCAGAAAAATCAATTGCACATTTCATGATATTAAAGCCAAGGCTATTTCGGACTACGACGGAGCAACTAAAGATAAACAGCTATTTAGTGGTCACAAGACCGAGGCTCAGGTTAATACATATGACAGAAAAGTGAAAGTAACACCAACATTAAACCCGCCAAAAAAAGAAGATTTATTCTAACTGTATATTCTAAGTTAATTCCAAGTATTGATTGTTTTAAAGTGACAAGATTTTATCTTATTGATTTTATTGATGAAAGATGGAGGCGCGTCCCGGAGTCGAACCGAGGTAGACGGATTTGCAATCCGCAGCATGGCCACTCTGCCAACGCGCCTTGGTGGTCTATCTGAATAGGCTGCAAATATTATCACTGGCTTGACTAATCGTCAAGATTAAATAGATTATAATTACAGCAGTCACTTTATTTTTAACTAACCACAGTAAGAGTAAACAGCATATTTCCCAAAAAGATCGCACAAAATATGTGTTTAAATTTAATTTTATGCTAGAGCAAATTGTACAATATTATTCTGATGTTTCGGGATATTTATAGATCCAGGTAATATCTGGATAATTAGCGAATGCATTTGGAAATAAATAAACACCACTTAGAAATGGAAAATTAATTGATTGCCAATTAACATTAAAATCAGGTTGAAATTTGATGATGGAATCAAAAAGTAACGTTGTACAATAAAGATGTGGCTCTTCACGGGGGGCTAATATGAAAGCTTCACCTTGCTTTGTTAAAATGTAGGATTTACTAGCGTTGTTTACAGTAATTTGAGAAACTACTGTAAACAACGCTAGTAAATCCTAAAAATAATGCTATATAATCAAATAATTGCAAAGTAATATGGAATAATAACTACTATTTAAAATTTAAAAGGATATCTTGCCAACTTTGATCTAATTTAGCTTCAATAATCATTGGTTTATGTTGGGTTGGATGTTTGATTTCAAGTTTGCTTGCGTGTAACATCAATCGTTTGATATTAAAATAAGTTGCAAATGCACGATTTTGATGTAAATCACCATGTTTGCTATCTCCCAATATCGGATGGAAAATATGTTTCATATGGCGACGTAGTTGATGTTTACGACCAGTTTGTGGTTTTAATTCAACAAAACTATACCTTGCTGTTTCAAATTTGCCAACCTTAATCGGAACTTCAATTTTGCTGATAGATTTGTAAAATGTGACGGCATCTTGTGCTGGTTTATTCTTATTAGTAAATTTATCTGCAATTTTATCTAATTCTTCAACTAACGGGTAATCAATCACCGCTTCCCCCTCAAGATAACCTCGCACTATTGCATGATACGTTTTTTCAATTTGTTTTTTTGCAAATTCTTCTGACATAATTCTTGCTACATCACTAGAAAGGGCAAACAACAAAACACCAGAGGTTGGTCTATCTAGCCTATGTATAGGGAAGACATGTTGACCGATTTGATCACGCAATGTTTGCATCACAACAACTGTTTCAGTTTTATCTAACCAACTGCGATGCACAAGCCAACCAGATGGTTTGTTAATGGCAATTAAGTCATCATCTTGATAAAGAATTTCAAACATAGAATATTTATTAAAATATCAATTATAAAAAGAGTTCTTCAAGCTCTTTAGCTATACTAGGGCCGTTATTATCACCAATGGCATAATTCGCTTTGGCTTTCACTTCATCATCAGCATTACCCATCGCAATCCCTAATCCAGCAATAGATAACATACTTATGTCATTATAACTGTCACCAAAAGCGACTATTTCGCTTAAATCAATATTTTCGTGCTCTGCCCAGTGAGTTAACCCATTTCCTTTGGTATTTCCTTTAACTGCTACATCTGCTCGATTTGACCAAGACCATTCACACGAAAACACTCCTAAGGAATCAACTGCATTTGAAAATTGTTGTAAAGCAGGTATATTATGGCTACTTGTTGCAAATTTAAAAATAGCGTCAGATTGCTCAATAACTTTTTCAAAATCATCTACTTTTTTAATTTCAGGTTGTAAAAACTCAGGCAATGATTTAACCCACTTAAAAAAGCTTTCTAGATGATCATCTAACAATTCATAAGTCATCATTTTATCAGTATAAATTAATGTATGAATACCATATTGATTGACAAGATTTAGTAGCATTCGAGCCTGATCTTTCGTCATTGGTTTAGAGGCAAAAGCGTTTTGTTTCTCAAAATCATAGATATAAGATCCATTACAACAAATTGCCGGGGTTGATAATTTGAGCTGATAGTAATAAGGATAAATTACAGAATGATGCCGCCCTGAAACTAAAATAACTTTCACACCTTTAGCTGTAATTTTTTCAATGGCCGCTATTGTTTCTGGTAAAATCAAACGATTGCCGGCTAACAACGTACCATCCATATCAAAGGCTACGGCTTTATACTTCATATAATACCTCTTTTCATTTCTGATCTTAGCTATAAAGACTGACTAAGTACTAAAAGTTCAATAAAATTATAATTCTATTTTTTGACGACCAACAAACGAATGCGATAAGGTGGTACCATCTACCATTTCGAGTTCACCACCAACTGGAACACCATGAGCTATTCTTGTTGCTGTTACATTAAACTCTACACACATTTGCGCAATATAATTAGCTGTTGCATCACCTTCGACGGTGGGATTAGTGGCTAAAATAACTTCGCTAATCGACTCTGAAGATAGCTTTTTTTTCAATAAATCAAGACCTATATCACTAGGGCCAATACCATCTAAAGGTGATAAATGCCCTAATAATACAAAATAGCGACCACTATACTGCCCTGTTTGTTCAATAGCCACTATATCTGCTGGAGTTTCAACCACACAAAGCTGTTCACTACTTTGACGACGAGCATTTGCGCAAATAGTGCAGGTTTCTTGTTCGGTAAAAGTTCGGCATTCCTTGCAATGGCCGATATTTATCATTGCTTCATGTAGCTCATGAGCTAATTTAATGCCACCTTGTCGATTTCGTTGTAATAAATGAAAGGCCATTCGTTGCGCCGATTTTGGACCAACGCCAGGTAAACAACGCAATGCTTCCATAAGTGATTCTAATAATGGGCTTATTTGCATGAATTATTTGGTTTCCACATATTTGAGTTTTAAGATAATAATACCTTTTTTAAAAAATCTATCAAACAAGAATTATTCTATTGTTTAATTAACTAACGATAAAATCAAAAAGATTGCAGAAAATAAGTAGGTAGGATGTTACATAACGTACAATCTATGTTATAAAAGCACATATTCAAATATATAACATTATTATGTATAAATTTTTAGACTATCTTTTGTTCTTGCTACGATGATAACTTTTTGGTTCTTCACCTTTAAAAAGGCGCATAATGTTATTATTATGGCGAACAATAATCAAACACGAAAGCATTGCAACTGGTAAAGTAAGCTCAGGTTTGAATAACCAAACATAAAATGGTGCCATAAGAAAACCAACAACTGCAGCTACCGAAGAATATCCTGTAATTAGTAAAGTAAGTAACCAAGTTAAAATAAAGCAACCTGTAAAATCAAACCCAATTGGAGCCATCATACCTAACGCAGTTGCAACTCCTTTTCCTCCACGAAAATGAAAAAAACAGGGGAAAATATGTCCTAAACAAGCAAAAATACCAATAATACCTAAAAAGAAAGGTGTAATACCAATCCGATATGAAATATAAACAGGAATTGTACCTTTTAACATATCAAAGATTAAAACAAAAATGGCTGGTAATTTGCCATTGAGTCGTAAAATATTGGTTGCTCCAGGATTGTGAGATCCATGTTCTGAAGGATTAGGTAAATGCATGATGCGACTAATGATCATTGCACCAGAAAGCGAGCCCAAAATATAGGCGACTATGATCATCAATACAATTAGCAATGTCAAAATACAACCCCTTTCATCAACCACACCATGCTGATAATTGCACTTAAGAATCTTACCAAACTCGTCGTAAATCCAGTTTACGTCTATTTTCAGTACTTATTTAACTATAATATTAATTAAAGTATATAAAAAGACTGGGCGTTGCTCCTCGCCCGTTCTTTATATGCTAATTAATAATAATCCTAGACTACTTTTTGTTTTTCCAACAACGGTTTTAAATATTTTCCAGTGAAGGAATGTTTAGATTTCGCAACCTCTTCTGGCGTCCCTTCGGCAATAATTTCTCCGCCACCATTACCACCTTCTGGTCCTAAGTCCACAATCCAGTCTGCTGTTTTAACTACATCCAAATTATGCTCGATAACAACGATAGTATTGCCTTTATCTCGCAAAGAATGTAATTGCGTTAATAATTGTTTCACATCAGCAAAATGTAGCCCAGTTGTTGGTTCATCTAAGATATACAAAGTACGACCAGTATCTCGCTTAGATAATTCTTTTGCAAGTTTTACTCGTTGCGCTTCACCACCCGATAATGTTGTTGCTGACTGTCCAATGGTAATATAAGAAAGCCCAACATCAATCAATGTTTGCAGTTTGCGTGCTATCATTGGCACGGCATCGAAAAACTCGCGACCTTCTTCAACTGTCATATTTAAAATTTCGTTAATAGACTTTCCTTTATATTTGATCTCTAGGGTCTCACGGTTATAGCGAGCACCATGACACTGATCACAAGGAACATAAATATCAGGCAAAAAGTGCATTTCAACTTTGATTAAACCATCACCTTGACAAGCTTCACAGCGTCCACCCTTAACATTAAAACTAAAGCGACCTGGATTATAGCCTCGAGCTCGAGATTCTGGTACACCAGCATAAAGTTCACGGATAGAAGTAAAAAATCCAGTATAAGTTGCTGGATTAGAACGTGGCGTACGTCCAATTGGGCTTTGGTCAATCGCAATTACTTTATCAAAATGGTTAAGTCCTTTGATTGATTTATAGGGTGCTATTTCAGTTTTTTCTGCACCATTGAGTTCGTTTTGGGCAAGGGGATATAAGGTATCATTAATTAAGGTTGATTTTCCCGAGCCCGATACACCAGTGATACATGTAAATAAGCCAACTGGAATATTTAATGTCACATCTTTAAGATTATTACCGGTTGCACCAATAAGAGATAACATTTTTTTCTTATCGACTTTGGTGCGAATAGTTGGTATTTCAATTTTTTCTTTACCGGATAAATATTTTCCTGTTAAAGATGTTTTACATGCCATTATTTGTTTGGGTGTTCCCTGAGCAACAACTTCACCACCATGAACCCCTGCCCCAGGACCAATATCAATTACATAATCAGCAGCCATAATAGCTTCTTCATCATGTTCAACGACTATAACAGTATTACCTAAGTCACGTAAATGCGTTAAAGTGTCAATCAGACGAGTATTATCTCGCTGATGCAATCCAATAGAAGGTTCATCTAGCACATACATCACGCCAACAAGACCTGCACCAATTTGGCTTGCTAATCGAATACGTTGTGCTTCACCACCTGATAATGTTTCAGCGGATCTTGAAAGCGTTAAATAGTTAAGTCCAACGTTAATCAAAAATTGTAAACGATCGTTGATCTCTTTCAAGATTTTTTCTGCAATTTGAGCTCGTTGCCCAGTCAATGTCAATTTATCAAAAAAATCCTTGGCTTGTTGCGTACTTAACTCACTAATTGTTGGTAAATTTGTATCATTAATAAACACATTTCTTGCTGCCGTACATAACCTAGAACCACCACAACAAGGACAAGGTCGATGGCTAATATATTTTGCTAGCTCTTCACGGATAGTTTGTGATTCAGTTTCTTTATACCGACGAGCTAAATTATTAATAATCCCTTCAAATGGATGTTTACGCTTAACCACATCACCACGATCGTTTGAATAAACAAACTGAATTTCGGTATTACCTGAACCATTTAATAAAATGTCTTTTATCTTTTCAGGTAATTTTTCATACGGTTTATCAATGTCAAACTTATAATGATCTGCTAATGATTTTAGCATCTGGAAATAGTAAAAATTGCGACGATCCCAACCTTTAATCGCACCAGCAGCTAATGAAACTTCTGGCATCTGGACAATACGTTTTTGATCAAAATATTGTTGCACCCCCAAACCATCACACTCAGGACACGCACCAGCGGGATTATTGAACGAGAATAATCTCGGCTCTAATTCAGAAATACTGTAACCACAAATAGGACAAGCAAAATTAGCCGAAAACAAATATTCTTCAGCTTGTGGATCATCCAAATTGGCCACTTTAACAATACCATTAGTGATCGAAAGAACCGTTTCAATCGACTCTGCTAAACGAAGTTTTAAGTCGTCACGAATACGAAAACGATCAACAACAACTTCAATGGTATGTTTTTTTTGCAATTCAAGAATTGGCGGATCAGAAAGATCATAGACATCACCATCCACTCGTACCCGAATATAACCACTAGCAGCAAGTTGCTCGAACAGTTTAACAAACTCCCCTTTACGCTCAGTAACCACAGGGGCAAGTAGCATATAACGATTATCAGTCGGTAACGCCATGATGCTATCGACCATCTGTGATATCGTTTGTGCAGCTAACGGTAAATGGTGATTTGGACAACGAGGTTCTCCAATTCGAGCAAAAAGCAAACGTAAGTAATCATAAATTTCAGTGATAGTTCCTACTGTCGAACGAGGGTTATGCGAAGTTGATTTTTGCTCGATCGAAATTGCAGGTGATAATCCTTCAATATGATCTACATCAGGTTTTTCCATCAATGATAAAAACTGACGAGCATACGCCGACAACGATTCAACATAGCGTCGTTGCCCTTCGGCATATAAAGTATCAAATGCTAACGAAGATTTACCTGATCCAGAAAGACCTGTAATAACAACTAATTTATCTCTTGGAATGGTTACATTAATGTTTTTTAGATTGTGCGTTCTCGCACCACGAATATCGATATCTTTGATTGACATAGATCTCTTCTTTGTTGTGTTTTTTAAACAAAATGGATAGAAAATTAACTGTATATTATACCAGTAACATTTGATTAAATATACAACTATATAGCTGAATATACTACTTGACTAGTTTTATACTAAAACACAGTGTTACCTGAAACTTTTTGACAAAAAATAAACTAAAATTTTTATTTCTACAGCAGAAAAAAACGGTCATTAATGACCGTCATTTGTTGATTTAACTTAGTATATCAATTTTGGAGTCGCATCAACAGGAATAATTGCGCCGCGATATTGTATAACCGTGCCAGCCACCAAATGCCCCTGTAATGCTGACTGAGAAGGGTTCCTTCCACTTAAACGAGCCCCAAGATATCCAGCACTAAATGAATCACCAGCGGCCGTAGTATCAATCACTTTATCTTTAGTGATTTTATTAGCAGGAACTTCAAAACGACCATCAGCAGAATCAATAATACAGCTATCACTGCCACGTTTAATAACAATTTCAGTTACACCAAATTGTTTTGTACGCTCAATAATTTGCTCATAAGGTAGCTTACCCCATAATAAATCTTCGTCATCTAATGTTAAAAATGCAATATCTGTAAAGCTAAGAATATCAGCATAAACACTACGAGCCAAATCAAGGCTACTCCATAAACATGGACGAAAATTATTATCAAAAATAACTTTACCGCTATTAGCTTTAACACGTTTTAAAAGATCTAATAATTTAAGGATACTTTCAGCATCTAAAATAGCAATACTAATACCGCTCAAATATACATAATCATAATGTTCAATTTGCTGAATTATTCTATCTGTTTCAGTTGTTTTCAACCAAAATTTAGCAGCAGCATCATTACGCCAATAATAAAAAGACCGTTCACCATGTTCATCAGTAACAATAGAATAAAGCCCCGGCATTTTATCAGACATTCTTTGTACTAAATCTGTTTGAATGTTTTCTGTTTGCCAACAATCTAACATTTCTTGACTGAAGGGATCGGTACCAAGCCCGGTTACATAATGTATTGAAAAATCATTATCTTTTAGTAAACGAGACAAATAAACCGATGTATTAAGCGTATCACCACCAAAACCACGCGTAGTCGAATCCTGATTCATCGACAATTCAATCATACATTCGCCAATAACAGCTATTTTTGTAGTCATAATATACTTATCATCTTTAACCTTTTTATAAATAATCTAACGCGATTTTTACCACAACTTTGCGAACTGTTTCGATATTATTATCAATTGCACAAAGCGGTTTATGCACTTCATTAGGTAAAAACACGATAAAATCATTTGGGTGTAATATCAACAAGGTCTCTTCTTTTGGTGTTTCGATAAAGGCAATATCATTTTCTACTAATTTATTATCTAACACTTTGGTATACGGCGGTAACGTACTTACTGCCATACCCTCTTTCCCAACTAAAACAATCTGAACATCAATATATTTTTCATGATATTCTGGATCAGCATCGTGGATATATCGCGATGTACTATCTGACACCATAAAAAACATATTATCACCATCAATATCGTAACGCCCCACAGGCGTGTTATTATTGACATTATCTTTAATATATTCAATTGATTGTTTAATTTTTTCGGGTAAATAAGGAATTAACCCTAAATGATTAATATTACCTAAAATCATACCAAATGATCCTTAAAAATATAGATGAAAATTAATACAAATAACCAAATTAGTTATAACTAACTTATACTATGATAAATTTAATTAGATTGATAAAGAGTATATACATAAGTCACTTATTTTTGTAGATTATTTGACATATTTCTTCACATTCGTTTGTTTTCATCACGTTGATAATATGTGATAACTGTGATTTAAATATAGGCTGTTGAGTTATTAATTGTTCGGCCTTTTCAATGATTGCGGTCTTTTTCGATTCTGGGATAAATTTAGCGTAATTTTCAGCTGATTGTTCTAATGTGGCGATAATATCCAATTTAGATTGTTCAGTTAAACAGTCTGGTAAAGCAATCCACTTAAATCCACCGTAGTAATATTTTAACATTTCTGATTGCATCATTTTCACACTATACGGTATGACTCCACCTCTTTCATTATCGGGAGGTTCTTTATAAAACTGATTAATATGGGGAGATATTGCCGCAAAATATTTTATATTAAAAGTGCTTAATATGTAGAAAAAATTAGGTTATTTACACTTCATAGTTAAAAAAATCCTTAAAAACTCACAAGGCGTTAATTTTGCTTTTTTATGTCTATTTATTACAGTTTTTTACAAATTACTGTAAACAATGCTAGAAAATCCTACAACTAATTCTTTTTATTATCTTAAGGTCGGATTTTTAATAAAAGCGCTTTTGTTATTTAATAATAGCGATTTATAACAAACTGTTAATAACAGCCAATTAATAACAAAAGCGCAAGTTTTTAAGTCGTATTGGTCGGGCGCTGTTTTGCTTTTAGTCATTAAAGTGCTGGCTTTGCCTGCTCAAAGCCCCACACTTACGCAGGGGCTTTATTCTTTTTTATATTGTCCTATCAAGCGCCATAACCACCTTCTGCTCTCTAAGGATTAAGAACTAAGAACTAAAAGTTAAGGTGTGACACAAAAGCCCGCAAATTTTCTGTCCCAGTAGTCATCGCTGTAGGTGTAGTAGCCGTTGCGCATGCTTATTATGACGTCTGCGACGGCGCAAGCGCCCGTCGGCGTCCAGGTGTGGCAGTCACCTGTCCAGTAGTACCGCATGTAGGTGCCTCCTTCACTAAAACCCGCATCAGCGTACTTCGCCAGATCACCCCACTCCGAGAAAAATCCTCCACCTATTCGACGCTGGTAATTATGAGGCCATGGTGAGTAAGGTTTGGCGGCGTCAGGATGCCCCCAGTTTATTGCATTGCTTAAATCTCTTACCAGTGGCATTCGATGATAACCCGAATGATAACACCAATGGTTATGATTCGCACGTCCTTCCATTATCTCCCCCCGATGGACAAACCACAACCTCAATTCAAATCCATATTTCACCATTACTCGCCCACTAGCATCCTTGCCCTCTAGTACGAAGGTATGAGGTAAATTTGGCTTGTGAATTTTTTCAGGATTATGATAGTCCCTCGCTCTAGGACCATTTAACCATACTCTTAATACAAATTGCCCTTTATCTTTAATCCAATAATCACGCTGATCTGGCCTTGTCCAGTGCGCCGTTACTTTTATTCCATCATACTCAACAGGGGACCAAGTTAATTGGCTTAAATCTTGAACGGATGTATTTAAAATATCAAAGTATAAACCATCTGCTCCCGTTGTTGGAAAATTATTTTTGTAAGCTCCTTCATCATTGGCTAAAACTTTGTATCCCTTATCTGGATCCCACTCAGGAGCACCAGCATATTTACCATCGCCCAAGTCCGTGTTCGGCCTTGCAAAAAGCGGAAACGGCTCAAGCGGTGGTGGTGGTGGCACCGGCTTCGGCGGCTTCGGCTGCGGTGGTGGTTCTGGCTTCGGCGGTGGTGGTGGCACCGGCACCGGCTTCGGCCACGGCGGCGGTGGCGGCGGTGGCGGCGGTGGCGGCGGCGGTTCTGGTAATGGTGGTAATGGGCTAGATGAAAGTATTATTGCATCACTACGATTAACCCCAAATGAATAACTACTATAAAAGGCACTACATAAAATAAAAAAAAGCAAACATATATTGCAAAATAAAATACGTTCAGCAGTTAAATGGTTTGGATACTTCATTTTATTTCCTTTATCAAATAATATTTTATTTTTATAAGTTTCTAGCATTACTAATAAATTCCCACGCCAACAAACATATAATTTGTTAAATAAATTATTTAAACTTATCCGACACCCTAAGCATTGAAGGCTAAAGGTTGAAGAACAACGCAAACAACTGATAGATTGGCATAGTGTTTATTGCTGACAACATCACCAAAATATGTGTTTACTGCTAATTTATTACGCCCAAATGGGGCACTCACTTGTTCATCAACATCGCCCTCCTATTCCTTTGTGCCACTAACTCCTTCAGATTCAATGAACTAAATAATGTCGCTGTCGTCATGTTAATATCAGCAAAACTTTGGTTTACCTCGGGTAACTTAATCTGGATTGTCGATAATGAAAGGCGGCTTTGTGGTGTGAATTTTCGACTGTTTGATAAATTAATACCTAATAAGTCATCTGTTGCTGTCACTTTAATGACGAGGTCATCAAAGGCTAAATAGGATGCTCTACCTTGAATGCTATCTGCTGTCGTGGTCGATAATGCCTGTGATTTTAATGAACACAGCAATAACAACAATGCCAATGGGATTTTTAGCAATAATTTTGTGAGAAATTTCGGTAATAATTTAGATAATTTAGATAATTTAGATAATTTAGATAATTTAGATAATTTAGATAATTTAGATAATTTAGAAGATATAAATAAGTTTTGCGCAAGAACTCGTCGAATAGGATTATTTGATAAAT
>NZ_LZHB01000075.1:0-55932 GCF_001690345.1 Gilliamella sp. Gris3-2 | reverse complement strand
TACTCACGCTTTGGCTTTAGTGATTGCATAAATTCTAAGTGCGTCCACGTGTTTGGGCATTTGATTTCAATTAATCCATCATCATTTACTAGTCCATCGGGGCTAGCGCCAGCGTTTTCGATTGTAGGGTGGGGAATAAAGCCAACTTCTTTAACGGTTACGTCAAATTGGTTTAGCATGTACATTTCTCTTGCTGTTGGCTCTAACTCTGTGCCGCGTTGCATAGCGGCGTTAGAGTATGATTCGGTTGGTTTTTCTGTTAGACGTTCGCAAATTAGCTGAGCCATGTAATTTTGGCGGCTAGTTGAATAACCGCTTTTTGTTTTAGCCATCACATCACTAATTCGGCTAGCTGTAACTTTACCTAGTCGTGCGTTAAACCATTCATCCGTTCGCTGTTCCATTATCAGCCTCTTTTGCCATATCATAGATACGACGTTTTTCACTGGACCCGATAAGTTTTTGGTCTTCAATTGATAATGATTTCCAAAACTCACCCATTGCATCAATGCCTTTTTGTGCAGATTGTTCAACTGCTTTGATTAATGATTCGCGTTTTTTGTTTAACGCATCTTCATTAATTTTTTGCGCCTGTTTTTCTTCTTCTGGCAAATCCTCACCAGCGTAAATATAAAAACCCAATCCAAACATTGATATAGCCTTGGTTAAACATCGCATTGTCGCTTTGTTGATATCTACTGAATTTGGCGACTTAATAGCGTGGTTTTTAAAGTCCATAACTGGTAGCCACATAAATCGAGTTGCTTCGTTGATATCCTCTTTTATTGTTAGTGTTACGCTAACCATCATAGAGCCATCCAGTTCAATTGTTGGCGGGTTAATTATGTATGATGATTGAGGATAATACTCCATTAAAACACCCCATGCCCACGCCCAAGACAGATATGTTAATCCGTTCTTTTTTTCTACTTTGTCGTTAACATTAACCTGCGATAGAGTTTCCCAAATTTTCTTTTCAAACGATTCTGCCATTTTTATATTTCCTTTAATTAGTTGCCACTTCTAACATCCAGCTAAACCACATAAACAATCCGCCGAATGTCACAATTAAGACACAAAAAAGGGCGTATACTTGCTCGCCCTTGTTTAGTTTGTAATTAATATTAAATCGGTCTGTTTGATAAACATTACAGCCGACGTAGTCAATTGGTATTGTGTTCATTTAGACGTCCTCTGGTCTTTTGTGAGTGACAGACTCCAGTTAATGCCATCAATATTGAAAGATAAGACGCTTCTACAATACTCACCGCTAGAATTATTCCAGTCAGTATCATCCTTATCGGCATATGGTTCATTAATATAAAAATACACTTCGCCATCTTTGTCCATTGCCGCATATTTCCATTTTTCATTAATCATCGCCCACATTTCACGTGAAATTGGCAACGGCGTCGGTTGCGGTACGATGCGATATTTTATATCTAATGAAACGCAATCATGGCCTGCTAAGCACCAATCGTTGTCATCAACTTTATATTCGACCCGTATACCCTGCATTTTTGCTAATAAAACCTGTACCATATGCTCTTGATGTTCATTTTGTGGTGTTAATTTTTCCATTATTCACTCCTCAACTCTTCGAAAAACCAATCTGTTATGCATTCTAAATCAGAGCTTCCAGCATCGAAATCATCTTGAACCTCCCAATAAAGTCTGTACCTATCGAAGAGAGAATATGCACCAATAACTACTGGTAGTTCTTGTTGAATTTGATCCGATATAAACGGCGCTTGTACATTGTCTAACCAGCTAATATTTGCATCCAAGCAAGCATTTAATACTAATGCTAATTCGTGCTCAGTTTCACACTTAACAAACCAATCTAATTGTAGTAATCGCTCAATAATCTTTTTACTTGTCATTGTTTAACCCTCATACTTTCTATTTGCTAATTCTGTAAAAAAGCCCCATTTCTGGGGCAAAGGATTTGCATGTACTCGTCTTTCCGAGTTGTCAAAATTCGTTAGCTTAATAAAATGATTTTTTATTTTTTTCATTAAAATGAAATTCAGCTTTTTCATAACATATGAGCTTTAATGCTTTTTGAACTGAATCAGTGTCAACATCATCCCAACCAAACGCTTTCATTATTTTTTCTTCAATTTCTAGATAATCACTATCGCTGAGTTTGTCATAAAGTTCGTTTGATTGAGCTTTAATTTCTGCTTCTTTAGCGTCTTGCATTTCAGAATTATTCATCATGTTGCAATAAGCATTTTCGTAACCATTTTCTACAGCTGTTTGTAATTGCATTTTTACATCCTCACTGGCATTAGGATTGCTATTGCTTCTTGATTCCAAAACTCAAAAACAGCAGGCTCATCACTGTTCATCGGCATGAATATTTTTACTGCAGGGAATTTTGGACTGATAATTTTTCCGACTTTTAATATGTCACTGAGATATTCAGTATTAAAACCGATTACAGACGTGTGTTTTTTAGTGGAAAGCTTAGGTATTATCTTTTTATAATCAGGATAAACCCCGTCAACAACCTCAATTAACCCAACTGATAAAGTTTCATCTTTTTCTGATTTGTAAAAGATTAGTCCTTTTTGTGTGTTTATTTCTGCATAATAAAATTTTGTTGGGATTTTATCTTTTATTGATATGATTACACCTGCCTTTATTTTACTCAAATGCTTTCCAACAAAAAGCTTATGCCCGTTTGTTGCTGCTAATGTTCCGTCTTTATCAAAGAAAAGACCATTTAAATAGTATCTTACGTCTTGATACGCTCTAAACAATTGGGCTGACAATAATTGAGCTTTTTCAACTTTGATAATCATCTTTTTATCTCCTCTTACCTCAAACTCAAGCGCACTTGTTTAAATGCGCTTTGATTTGATTATTAGGCGCAGACCTCTCAGCCTGCTTGGTGGTTTACCTGCACAATTCATCCAGTCACCCACTAGGCGGAATCAGCAACCAGTAGCCGCCTCTAATCTCTGGTTACTATATAAAATTAAGCAATCTTTTTACTAAAGAACTTGATGGCCAGTCGGTCTCTGTCGAGGCTGGGAGTGATTAAGTCGCTCACCCGATGCGTACTGCTGTGATTGCTTTCAAAACCGCTGTACTTTCATATGCCTCAGCTAGCTACTTGAATCTTCTTAACCTGTTAAATAACTCGTAGTCTTGTTTAACTTTTTGGTTAAGTTGATTTGTTTTGATGTGATTAAGTATAGTATATTTATACTTTATGTAAACTGTTTTTAAACAAAAGTATAAAAAAAATATACTGATTGATTATTTTTTAATCTTTTTGGTATGGTTATATTAGTAGAGGTGGGATTCAGGTATAAAAAACCGCCCATGAGGCGGTTGATGGTAATTTTCTATTTATTAATTTATGAGCAATATGCAATAATCGATAACACCATCCACGCAAAGCTGATAATCCTTGCTGTTTTAGAATACCCTTTTTTTAAGGTGAACCAAGCGAAAATACATGGAAAAAAGATAATCCCAATTATAAGTAATATACTAAGCGATTGATGTTGTGGTTTGTCTTCTCTTTTCTGTGATTCCTGTGCTGATAAGCCGTTATCTTCATCAGGATATTTAAGCTCGCTTACTTCTTCTTGCTCCTTTTCATTGTTGTCTCTTATGATTGTTGCAAAAGGAGTAATAGCTTTAAATACCCCAGTTTTACTCATGTCACGAATCAGATCAAATTGATTAAAACATTCAACCACATCAATATGTTCAATATTATTAAAATTGATTGACTTCCATTCCGCTTTATTAATATTGACACTCACAAGATACTGATCTTCTATATTTCCATTTTGATTGTTCGTCCTCTGCGAGTACGCGGAAAGGGTAATTCTTTTTATTGTTGGGATCAAACTAAATACATCAGCTATTATTCTAAAAATTATAGAATGAATATGTGTCATGTATATTTTTCTTCGCTCTGTGTCAGAAATCGTTTTTACTGAAATTCTTAGAGAGTTATCTGATGCCGTATATTTTTTATTCGGGATGTCTTCAATTTCTGGTAAATCTACATCAAGAACTAAATTATCTTCATTTATCTCAAAATCGACATTAGTTTCCTTTGGAAATGAAATATTGGATAATAAAGTTACCAATTCAGAATTTATTACTTCTTCATTGCCAGAAGCTAGTAATTCGTTGATTCTATATGCTATATCATTCTCGTTTTTATCAAAATTTTCTTTTTTTTGAGACCAAATTTTCAGTTTTTCATTATATGCAATCTCCATAGATTCATTGAATTTTAATCGATTTTTTTCAATAAAAGGTAATATTTTGCTTAAAAAGTTTTTTTCCTTTAACTTTGTTTTTTGTGGTCGAGGCTCAGGATAATCTTTTTTATGATAAATTCTAGTATCAGATGGTGGCATTGCAGTCAAATGAAGTTTATCTAGTAAATCTAAACCGTCATTATTTTTTTTACAAGCCTGTTTAAAAATGGATATTAATACTTCTTTGTTATTTTTTTTGATATCGGAGACTATATTTTCGGGTAAACGTGTATTGTCATTTGGATTCAAATATTCAACAGAACCGTCTTCATTTATCCTAACTTTTATCGAGATATCTGATATTGATTTTTGTGTTGTTGTCGGTCGTTTGACGTTTTGATTGCTTGATAACTTTGTGCGATATGACAAACCACTGCCGGGCAAACTTAAATTGCCATATGTGCCTTTTTTTCCAATGCTTAGTGAAGCTCCTCTTCCACCTAAGCTAACACTAGCACCACTTGAGCTTAAATTTAGTTTTACGCCCGGAATTATTTTTATTCTTTTCCTAAACCTTACAGCCATAATAATTATTTCCCCTTCTTTTTAAATTTTCTACGCACAACCGCTAAGGCGTTACAGACCAGCATTACCTCCAGTCCAAACAACACGCCCAATTATTTTATCATTTTGAAAAGCATACATATTTGGAAATGCACTTTTGTCAGCGTTATCACTGATGTAGATCCAGTCCCCATTTTTATCTCTAGTGATTCGCTTCATGATTAGACCGTTAAGATCTCTCATTATCAAATAAACTTTATTTTCAATTGGTATTGTTTGGCTTGTATCAATTAAAACAGCCTGTCCATCTTGTAATGTCGGATACATACTTAAACCTTTTGCGTATATTACATAGCAATATTTTGGATTGATGCCCATTTCTTTCAACCATTCTTTACTAAAAGATAAACCACCTCGAAGCTCAAAGTAATCATTGTATTCACCCGTTCCACATTCCGCTCTAACTGTTAATTCATCAATTATCACTGCAGTTTCTTCAGTTGGTGTTTTTAATTCATTTGTTGGCAACGATACGTCACAAATATGACATATTTTTAACATGACATTAAAACTAGGTGATGTCCTGCCATTTTCAAAAGCTGAAACATTCCCTTTAGTCATTGATAATTTTTCAGCTAGCTGCTCTTGTGTATAACCAGCATTTAATCGGGATTGTTTAACCCACTCTGCGACATTTAAATCCATAATTTCTCCTTTTTTAGAATAGTAAAGTAAATTTATACTTTTGTCGTATAAAAATACTTTACTTGTTTGTATAGTCAAATTATACTTTCATTATTATGTATTTTATTTTTATACATGGAGCAATATGGAAAAGAAAAACCAAGCAATAAAAAAGGCTATTGATTTCTTTGGTGGATCTCAAGTAAAGACAGCAAAAAAACTTAACGTTTCTAAATCACAAGTTTGGCAATGGTTAAACAACGTTAATGCAATAGCAATAGAAAAAGCAATAGATATAGAAGATAAAACAAACGGAGCTGTTAAATGCGAAGAACTCCGCCCTGATGTCAACTGGTCCGTTATTCGAGGTCGGGCATGAGCACATTAAACAATGAAAGCACACAAAGCCAATGTAAAAACATTTTACGACATTTGCAAAGTGGTAAAACCATTAATCCGTTACAAGCATTAGATCAATACGGTTGCCTTAGGCTAGGTGCGCGTATTTATGATTTAAAAAAACGTGGTCATTCAATAGATAGCCGCATGGTAAAAAGCCGAAACGGCAAGAAATATGCTGAATATTCGATGAGGGTTAATTGATGAATAAGTTTATATCTAACTCATTTCAAGTTCCCAACGCTGTTATTGATGAATTAATGGCTGATATGTCAGCTAATGCGTTACGTTGTTATTTGCTCATTACTCGCAAAACTACGGGGTGGGGCAAAGCGAGTGATAAAATCAGTATATCTCAATTTATGCAATATTTAGGGATAAAAGACAAGCGCACTATCTATGTCGCTCTATCTGAATTAACAAATTTAGGTTTGATCAATGCAATTAAAAATAATGGTGAGATTACTGAATATTCACTAGTGTTGGAAACGTCAGAACCAGTGACAAAAAATGCAGGTACAAAAAATGCTACTGGTAGCAAAAAATGCATAGAACCAGTGACAAAAAATGTTACTACCACCAGTGACAAAAAATGTCACTCTACAAAAGACACTATTAAAAACAATATTACAAAAGAAAATAATATTGATTTTGATTTGGTCATGGATGCATACAACGATGCTGTAGAAAACAGATTGCCACAGATTCAAAAAATGACTACTGCAAGAAAAAACGCAGTGAAGAAATTACTCAAAGAGCTTGATCAACCAACATTCCAAAACTTGGCTAATTATTTTTATGATTTTGTGGATCATGCAAAACCGTTTTATTTCGGTGAGAACGACCGAGGCTGGCGTGCTGATTTCGATTACATCATAAAACCAAGTACATACTTGAAAGTTGTGGAGGGTACGCTATGAACGTGATCCCACATGACTTAGTTGCTGAACAAGCCGTGCTTGGCTCAATGATGTTAGATTTTCAATCAGACCGCTGCCAAAAAGCAATCTATTCATTGAAGCCAGAATCATTCTACAGCAGACATCATCAAGTTATTTTTGCTGAAATGCTTGAATTAAATCGTAAAAATTACCCAATTGATCTGATTACTTTGTCAGACAGTATGGAAGCAAAGGGAACTTTGAAAGATTGCGGTGGTTTAGCTTATCTGGCTGAATTATCCAAAAATACGCCGTCGATGATCAACGTTACAGCCTATGCTGGAATCGTTCGAGATAAAGCGATAGAACGCTACACATTGCAAAAATTAAACGACTGTAGCGCTATGATTTTTGAGAAATCAAATCTATCTACTAGCGACAAAATATCGGCTATTCATGCGCTATTTACGCAAATTGATGACTATAACAAAACTGGTAAAACAACTGGACTTAAGTCGTTAAAAACAATTGCTGATAAATGGACAGAAACCCTTGGACAACGATTAGAAAACGCAGATAGTGCACGTGGTTTATCAACTGGAATCAAAGCATTAGATGAGAAATTAGCACCTAAAGGATTGGTCCGCGGATCGCTGTTTGTTGTTGGTGCTCGTCCAAAAATGGGTAAAACCACTTTCGAAATAAACATGGCTCGTTATTGCGCTATGAATGAGAAATTACCTGTGCTGATGTTTTCGTTAGAAATGCAAGATGAGCAAATGCTTGAAAACATTTTAGCCCAAGAATCAGGTGTAAACAGCAATATTTTCTATGACGGTGGTTTAGGTTCGGATTCAGAGTTTGCGCGTGTTATGCATCATCTCAACGAATTATCAAACACCGATAACATTTACATTGACGACACACCTGCGATCACACTATCGCATATCCGTTCAGAAGCTCGACGAATGGCAAGAGAAAAGGGCCAGATAGGCATGATCATGGTTGACTATCTAACTCTAATGGAGAAAGAAAAAACTGGCGATGATACTCGTAATGACTTGGCTTACGGAGCAATCACGAAAGGGCTTAAAGCGTTGGCCAAGGAGCTTAATTGCGTTGTTGTTATGTTAACTCAATTAAATCGTAATCTTGAATCAAGAGCAGATAAACGACCGATACCAAGTGACAGCAGAGATACGGGACAAATTGAGCAAGATTGCGATTATTGGGTTGGTATTTATCGTGATGCTGTTTACAACGACAACGCAGATAAAAACTTAATGGAAATTAACGTTGCGTTAAACAGACACGGAGCGGGAAATTTTACTGTTTTCGCAGGTATTAGCAATGGACGCATTTATGAAGTAGATCAGCTCGAATCACAAGCTAGAGCAAATCCAGAACCAGTGAAGAAAGAGCGTAAATATGCGAGAGCAGGTTAACCACTGCCCACTCGGTATTAATCACATGCTCGACAAAATAGCGTACGACTATGTGAGAGATATAAAGAACAGGGGAGCAAATACGGCAAAGATTAAACAGCAGTTGGCAGAACGAGTAAAAAATTATTCAGAAGAAGATAAGGCAAAATTGAGGGAGTTGATACAAAAATGGCTTACAAAATAACAGCAACAATCATAAAAGACGGACACCAACCGATAAATTGGACTCATTTTACTAATGAAGAATTAACAGTCGAACAATGCATTGAAAAGCTGTCAAACGGTAAAAAGAATTCTTTTGGGTGGAAAGCAAAAGAGCTAATTCGGCTTGATAACTTTGAGTGCGTAAGGGTTTAGTGATGAGATATTTAATGTACTTTTTGAGACGGGTTTTTATAAGTCATCTCAAGAAATTTAATAAAGATTGGGACAGAAAACTCAATGAAATTCTTGATGATTTTGAGATTGTAGAATCGAATCGATATTACGTAACACTTCAACACAACGGTGATAGTTATCAAATTTGGATTGATGGTTACCCATACGCTTCGTACAAACTTGAAGCAAAAAATGGAGCATATCTAAGTGATAAAGAACAGTTTAGACCATCAATTCGCACTCAATATCGATTTGATAATTTAGTTTTAAAACCCGTTTTAAAAGAGATGGAAAAGCAAGAACAACAAAGAATTAAAAAATTTTATGAGTGAGATAAGTGATGAGTGACAACGTAAAAAATCCTAAACATTACCAAATAATCGAGGGTATCGAATCTATCGACATCATAGCGCGTAGCATGACTGTAGAGCAGTTTAGAGGGTTTTGCCTCGGCAACATTTTGAAATATCGAATTAGGGCAGGTAAAAAAGATGCGTTAGAGCAGGATATTGCTAAGGCTAACGAGTACGAGAAGATTTTTGAGAGTAAAAAATGTTTATGTATTGATTGGGGTGTTACCAATGATTAAAGAATTTCGATTAACACACGAACTAGCACGCACTACAGCGATTAACGTAATAAATCAATTACCAGTTGATAGCGAGCACCCTCTAAGAGTTGTGATTGATGAAGAAAAACGTAGTAACGCTCAAAATCGCATGATGTGGGCTGTTTTAAATGATATTGCTAAGCAAGTTGAATGGAACGGAGAAAAGCTCACAGCAGAGGAATGGAAGCATTTAATCACGGCTAATTTGCACGGACAGAAATGCGTAAAAGGAATTCAAGGCGGACTGGTGTTTATGGGGTTATCAACGCGAAGAATGAATAAAAAAGAATTTGCTGATGTCGTGACTTGTGCTGAACAATTCGGGGCTGAAAACGGCGTTACATTTAGCGCAGATGCGCAGGAAGCAATTCGACTAGCAGAACAGTACAAAGACCAATTATCAAAGGTGGCATGATGAACAACGAACACAAAGAACAATTAAAACTATACGATGACAAAGAGCAAGAATTAGAGCGAGCAATCGCAATAGTTAGAGAGCAACGCAGAGAATACATTAATCAGCATAATTTAAACAAGGTTAACGACAATGCCGAAGAAACATAAATTAATCAAAACAGATTTTAAATGTCCCGAATGTGGCGGGGGTTGTTTATATAACGTTGATTGGGATTTGTATGTCTGCAATAGACCGCTAATTGGCGTTAATGGTGAAGTAAAAGGCTCATGTGGTAAGTTTTACAAGAATAAAGCGAAGTTTCGACGATGAAGAGAGAAATAAGGCAGAAAAAATGTAAAAGCTGCGGCAGAAAATTTGCGCTATTCAATTCGCTCGCTCAAGTATGTTCGGTTGATTGCGCTATTCAGTATGCAAAAGATAACAAAGTTCAAGAGCAAACCAGAATTAAATTAACACGAATAGCTAAGGAGAGCGTAAAAACACGCTCAGAGCATTTAAGAGATGCGCAAACAGTATTTAACGCATTTATTCGAGAACGAGATAAAAGCGAGCCGTGTATCAGTTGTGGGCGTCATCATAACGGGCAATATCACGCAGGGCATTATCGAAGTGTTGGAGCATGTCCAGAGTTACGATTTTGTGAGCTTAATGTACATAAGCAATGTTCAGCATGTAATAACCACAAATCAGGTAACATCATTGAGTACAGAATTAATTTAGTGAAAAAAATAGGTGTAGAAAAAGTTGAATGGTTAGAGGGGTATCACGAACCGAAAAAATACACAGTAGAGCAAATAAAGCAGATTAAAGCTGAGTATAAACAAAAATTAAAAGAGTTAAAGGGTAGGTAACAAATGCTAGCAGAATATGTATACGTTGATGATGAGCCAGATGTTAAGCAATTTGAAAATTATCTCAATAGTAAAAATTTATTTATTGAGAGAGCTAATGAGAACAATTTACTAGCCAAAGCTATTGATTTGTTAAAAATGTGGGGTGCATGCAATGCATATTCTAGCAGATGTGGCTATAAAAATGTTAGCGCTATGTTTTCAGAATTATACCCTAAACATAACCTTGTTTATATAGAAAACGAGCTAGAATTTATTGATGAATGCATGAGAAATGCTAAAAATTCTAAAGATTTAGCGTTAAGAGAGCAATGGGAATTAGCAGATTTGTATTACCGCGGCATTGATGTTGTTATTGATGGCTCAGATGGGAGCGAGAGATTAACATTAAGAGAAATAGCAAAAATGAGAGATATATCAAAAGATACAGTTGATAGGCGGCTAAAATCGTTTGAAAGTTATATTGTCGCTAATTTATCAAAAAGAAATGATATTTTTTATTAATTTAGTTGACGTGAGACAGAAAGTATACTACATTAGGCATGATAGGATTTTTATATATAAAGCTCGCAAATGCGGGCTTTTTTATTGTTTAATTTATGCAAAACACATCAACAAAAGAACTAGCGGATTTACAAGATAAATATTTAATCGATATTTTGGATGCGCTAAATAGCTCAGAAAAAGCGGGTTCGCTAGAAATTCCGCTTTACGCATTAGAAAGCGATGAAGCAATGTTAGCTTGGGTTATGTCGCTTTAATAATCAATATTACAAATGTCGGCGACATTGATGTCGTCGAGTCGTAACTGCGCCTAAACTTCTGCCGTTTAGGTCTATTTATTTCCACAGAATCGACAGCAAAGCTAGACACACACATAACTCAATATAGCTAGTACGCTGTCACATAATTAACTAACAAGAATATTTATTATGGAAAAATACACTTCACCGATTTCGTATTTCTGGGGAGCTATATGCACGCTTTTAGGTGCGCTTAGCTTAAACGATATAGCCATTATTGTAGGTATTATTTTATCAATAGCGACGTTTATTATTAACTGGGTATATAAACGCCGAGATTTCTATCACAAAAAGAACTTGAGAGAGCAATACTATGAAAAACACAACAAGAATAGCGACGAGTGCGATTTGTAGTGTTTCGGTAATCATTGGGATTGTTATTGCTAATTACTCAGATGAAATCCGAACGAGCAAGGTGGGGCTTGAAATAATCGGTAATGCAGAATCATGCGCACGAGAGCCGTATTATTGTCCTGCTAATGTATTAACAGTAGGTATCGGCTCAACGGGTAACATTCAGCAAAAAGCTTACACAGACGAGGAAATAGCTCAGCGTTGGGTTGGTGATATCAAAACTGCGGAGCGGTGTGTCAATCGCTACGCTAATGGTTTTCATTTGCCTCAACCTGTTTTTAATGCTGTTACTTCGATTACGTTTAATTGCGGTTGTTCAAACATGCGGAAATCAACAATGTATAAACATTTGAACAACGGTGATTATAAAGCAGCTTGTAATGAGTTTCCGAAATGGAATAAAGCAGGCGGTAAAGTACTGAATGGCTTAGTAATCAGGCGAGAAAAGGAGAAAGCGTTATGTCTATCTTATGCTTCATCATCGCTTCAATAATGGCTGTTAATGATGTCAACGGCTGGGGTTGGTTTTTATTTGTATCGTTATTGTTGAGTGATTCATCATGTTCAAATTGTCAAAAGTAAAAAGTAAATATGTTTTAGCTTCAGGACATAATTACGAAATAGCGCTAGAAACCGAGCGCAATTCACTAGAAGTGCTTATAGTAGAGTGCGTTTCGTGGCTTGTGGCTACAATTGTTACCGTTGGTTTTTTTTGTTTATATACAAAATTTGTCTGTCCTGAGGTGTGGAGTTACATCGTTATGAATAAATCAAGTATGGCGAGCATAGTATTAATCGTTGCTGCTTTTGTCTTTGCTGTCCACTTCGGTTACAACAATTATCAAGAGAAGAAACGGCTACAAAAAGATAAAGCTGAACTGTTCGGAAAAATCGAACAGTTGAACCAGGATATTGCTAAAAACAATCAAATTATAGCGCAACGAGAGCAAGAAAAAGCTCAAGACGCTATGTCAATTAAACAACTTCAAGAGCAAATGAAAGATGCGCTTAAAAATAATCAATGTGCTAATGATTTTATGCCTAGTAACGTGTCTGACTGGATGCGGAGCGGTAAAAACTGAGTACGTTTATCAATGCAATATTCCTGCATCACTAACACAACCAAATAACGAGCCTTATATTGATAAGCGAATCACGTGGGGACAATGTCCAGTTCTGTACACTGAATTATTGAACGAGCTTAGGCAGTGCAATGCGGATAAAAGGGCGATAAATCTAATCAACAACGGGAAATGAAATGCTTGAATTAAATCTCACAACGGTGACAGGAAGGAAAATATCTTTTGTTCATTATTCATCGTACGGCCCGCCAAGCGAGAGAGTGCAAGAAAATGGCGTATACGAAATAGATAAATCATTGTTCTTGTCTAGTGAGTTTTACAAAATTATTTGCTATACAGAGACCGAAAGACAATGCGACGATCCAAAAGTACCGGCAGGCAAGAAATTGTATGATGTGTATATTTATTCAATCTTGGATAAGGAAAAAACAAAATACATGCTCATGTATAACAATGATGATGATTTAAAAGAAAAGCTAAAGTTAAGCATTGAGCAAAAAAATCTCTCTATGATTGAATTGCGAAAAAAATTAAAGTTGCGTCGTAATAACTTAACTCGATCGGCTTTTTATAAATAACTATTTACTTTTACTGCATAAACTATAAAAATCCCGAGCAGTTATAAAAAATAACTGCATATTTAATCAAACCGCTTAATTGCGGTTTTTTTATATCTGAAATTTGCTATCACACGGCAAATATTAACCAAGAGCTTTACAGAATGAGCCTAAGAGAATGACAGCTAGTGTCTGAACTCTTGGGGCTGTTTATTCTGTGTGACTTAGGCTCATTCTATAAAGGACATAATATGAATATTATTAAATTTGATTTTAACGGTCATCAAGTTGGTTTTAACGATGATGGTTGGATTAACGCTACAGAAGCTGCGTCAAAATTTGGCAGAAGACCAAATGATTGGCTAACTCTTCCTGATACTGTTAATTATATCAATGCGTTAGAATCTAGATACCAGAAAATCCCGTATGTAAAAACTAGCAGAGCAAGAAAGGATCGTGGTGGTGGTACTTGGATTCATCCTAAATTAGCCGTTCGATTTGCCCGGTGGCTGTCTGTGGATTTTGAAATATGGTGTGATGAGCAAATAGATAAACTCATTCGCTCTCAATCAATAACGTACACAGACGAACAAGTATTAGCAATACTAACTCATAAAGAGCCTCAAACATGGGAAAAACGATTCCAACAACCTTTTTATCAAGCATTATCAAAAATGACTAACTTGCCATTCAATAATCATGCTGGTGGTTGTCCATCATTATTCGGAATGATAACCCAAAAGTGGGTTTATGGTGTCGTACTACCTAAAAAGGTTTATCAGAGCATCAAAGAGCGCACGAAAAAAGGTGAAAAAATCCATCAATTTTTAAAGCCAGAAGCTTTGAAAGCGGTAGAAGACCAACTAATCGCAATAACAACAATTGCAAAAGGCTGTATTGATTACAAAGATTTCGAGGCTCGATGCTCAACAATATTGAATACGCAGGGACAGATTAAATTTATATTGGCAGCATAAAGGTAACTATAATGGATAATAATAAAAACCCTATTTTTTACGCTCGCATTGTTAGCATCTCATATGTAGAACATCTAATTAGAATAAATGGCGATAATATTTTCAAACATCATCTAGGAAACTTGGAATTAGAACCCGACAGCCTGGCGTCTTTTTTGGAAGGATTCTATGAACGAGAGCTTTCAGAATTTGAACGCATGTGTATGTATGGTTCAATGATTGATATGAATAAAACAAAAGAGGGCTGTTCATTAAAAATCGGCACTACCTTTTATTTAAATCAATCTGGCATAGATAAATTAAACAATCTAATGAGTGATTTCATGCTAATGAATTTAGAAGAGAAAGAAACAAAATCAGCAGTTACATATCATTAACATAAATGATTAATCATACTCGCAGGGTAACGATGAAACAAATTCAATTATTAGTTTAAGGAAAGATTATGAAAAAGGGCGAAAAGAAAAAAGTAGGTCGCCCAAGTGAACTAGCCGAATGTCTCGTAAAGGCTAAACAATACTTACTTGGGGACTACGAAACATTTGGGGATGTAGTGCCAAGTGTTGCAGGTCTTGCTTGCTATCTCGGTAAGCACAAGTCATCAATGTATGAATACGCAAAACAAAACAAAGAGTTTTCCGACACGCTAGAAGCAATTAAAACTTTACAAGAGAATAAGCTAATAAATGGTGGACTAACTAGCTCATTCAATCCAACTATCACAAAGCTGATGCTATCTAATCACGGCTATAGCGAAAAACAAGAAATCGATCATCAATCATCAGACGGCAGTATGTCACCCAAACCAACACGAATAGAGTTGGTAACACCGAAAGAGTAAACGACATGACAACAGCACAAATACAGTTACCTAAAAAATTGATATCTGTGTTTGTAGCCGAAAATGTCAGATATCGCGGTGCATATGGCGGTCGAGGTAGCGCTAAAACTCGTTCATTTGCATTGATGACAGCAATTAAGGGTTATCAATTTGCAGAAGCAGGGGTAAGCGGTGTAATACTGTGCGCTCGTGAGTTTATGAATTCGTTAGCTGACTCATCCATGGAAGAAGTCAAGCAGGCGATTCGCTCGGTTGATTGGTTAGCTGATTATTACGATATTGGGCAAAACTATATCAGAACAAAAAACGGATTAGTTAGCTATGTGTTTTGTGGTTTACGTCATAATCTCGACAGTATTAAATCAAAAGCACGCATATTACTATGTTGGGTTGACGAAGCGGAAAACGTATCAGAAATCGCATGGCGAAAGTTAACCCCTACGGTTCGTGAGACTAACTCCGAAATATGGGTAACGTGGAACCCCGAAACAGAGGGAAGCCCAACAGATATAAGATTCAGACAAACCCCGCCAGATAATGCCATCATCGTTGAGATGAATTATAACGATAATCCATTTTTCCCTGATGTGTTAGAGCAAGAGAGATTAAACGACTTGGCCCGATTGGATTATGCATCATATGCCTGGGTGTGGGAGGGCGCTTATCTCGAAAATTCAGATAAACAAGTTTTAAGTGGTCGATATGTTGTTGAAGAATTTGATGACAACCTGCACAAACAAGCGGACCGTTTATTATTTGGTGCTGACTTCGGCTTTGCAAATGACCCGAACACATTAATCCGCTCATTTATTCTAAATGATTGTCTGTATATTGAATACGAGGCATACGGCGTTAATATCGAGCTTGACGAAATGGATTCGTTTTATGATTCGGTGCCAGAGTCGAGAAAATGGCCGATTAAAGGCGATTGCTCAAGACCTGAAACTATTAGCCATATTAAGCGCAAGGGTTTTAACATTTCAGCCGCAAAGAAATGGCAAGGCAGTGTTGAGGACGGTATCGCATATCTGCGAGGGTTTAAGAAAATTATTATCCATCCTCGCTGTAAACATACCGCAACCGAAGCTCGGTTATATAGCTATAAAACTGACAAAATGACTGGTGAAGTGCTACCAATTATTGTTGATGCAAATAATCACTGCTGGGATGCTGTTCGATACTCGTTAGACGGTTATATTAAAAACAAATTATCAATCTTGGATGTGTTATGACACAAGCAAATTATATTACTGATTCAGTAGAAAGCCTGTATACATCACTGGGCAATAAAAGCGATTCGGTGAAATATTCAAACAAAAAAATATCTGACCGACAATTATTGAATATGTATAGCAGTTCGTGGTTAACTGGCAAATACATCGACAAAACAGCAGAGGACATGCTCAAATTGCCGAGAGTATTTAGCGGTGATTATGATGAAAATCTGCTAAAACTAGTTATCGAAAAAGAAAATCGATTAAAGCTAAACGAGATAAAAGAAAAATTTTTGGCGTTTAGTTCATTGCTTGGTGATGCGTTAATTGTCGCCATTACTGATGCTGGTGATTTGTCGCAACCGCTATCAGATGTCGAGGATATACAGCGTTTTATCGTGCTAACAAAAGGTGAGTTTGATCCCGATAGTAATATCGATGATGATTTGAAATCAGCGAATTTCGGTAAACCAATTCACTACACAATTGGAAAAAATAATAAGGTTCATCATTCACGCTGTCACAGATTAAAGTTAGGTAAATCAAAACTGACAGATAGAAATCAATTTGGCACATCTGATTTACAAAACAAATACAATGCTATCCGTTTGTTTGATACGACAATTACATGTATTGGCGATATTATTCAAGATAGTAATGTTGATGTGTTGTTTATTCCCGATTTGATAGCAAAAGTGGCGCAAGGCAAAGAAGATGATATTAGAAAATTCATCAATCTAATTAATCACACTAAATCGTCAATGAATGCTATTGCGTTAGATGCTGGCAATAGTGAAGCTCAAGGTCGTTGGGAGCAAAAAACAGCAACATACGGCGGATTATCTGAGGTTTTAACAAAACTCATTACTGTTACCGCGGGTGCGCTAGATAGACCGATTACAGTGCTATTTGGACTATCTGCGAGTGGCTTTTCCACAGGCGAAGAAGACTTAGAATCATATCACGGTACAATCAACGCATTACAAGAAAGCAGATTACGACCTGCTCAGGAATTCATTGATAAATTTATTCTCGATAAGATGATGCCGAATCATGGACTAACGTTTGAATACCCGTCGATAAAAGTAGTTAACGAAGACAAAGAAGCGGCAAGATTTGGACAATTCGCTAGTGCTTTTTCGGCTTTAGTTACTGCTAATATCATTTCTGATAAAGTGGCACAAACCGAGTTAATCGCGCGCAAACTGCTAATTAACACTACAGAAGAGGATTTGAAAGATGGAGATTTATTCTCTACTGAAGAATTCACTATCGGGGCGTGATAGATTTTTACCACCAACAACGCCTAGTAAAAGAGCCGAAGTTTATTATCGCGATGCGTTAGCTGATTTTATTCGGACAATGATAAACCGAATCACGGATGCACTCAGTAAAAAAAACTTGGTTGATGCTGTCGCTATTAGTGATGATGATTATATCAATTCGTTAATCGAAGTACTCGCGTCAATTGCTGGCGAGCGCATCGAAGAAAGAGCTAAATTGTTGGCCACTCGATTCGTGACTAAAGTTCACTATCAGAATAAAACACAATTTACTCGCAACTTTAAAAATGCTTTTGATATTGACCTCTCAAGCATTATCGAAAAAGAAATTTTGGGCGATACGTTAGCAGTAGCTATTCAGCAAAATGTCGAGCTAATAACATCAATCAAAAATGACTTTATCAATGATATCGGTTCAAATGTCTTCACGAACTACAAAAAAGGCTTTAGACATGGCGAGCTAATTAATGAAATTCGCGCAAGAGGTAATGTCTCTTATTCTCGCGCAAAACTCATTGCAAGAGACCAAACAGCCAAAATCAACGCCGATTTTGAAGAAGAGCGCAATAAAAAACTAGGCTTTGATGTCTATAAATGGAAAGGCACTGGTGACGCACGAGAGCGTGAATCGCATTTAGTTTTAAATAACATGTTATGCAAGTATTCAGACCCTACAGTCTACTCAGATGACGATGGTAAAACATGGAAAAAGCGCAAATCAATCGGTGGCTATATCGGTAAATGTGGCCAAGATTATCAGTGTCGATGTTTATCTATTCCTTATATTAAATTCTAATCAAAATTGATAAATCTATGCTCTTAGCTGAGTAGGATTATTTACGTCTAAAAGAGGGTTTTATGGCTTGGGAAATAACACCGCAAGGCTACTTAAAAACAACTGCAAAAATCACTAAAGGCGGAGTTTTACAGTATTACGGTCATGAAATTGGATTAACGGACAGCAGAGCAAACAAGCTTGTTGATGTTAACCGCACAATTGAGGAGCTTAGTAAAGCCGACACACTTAAATCAATTGATGGTATGCCAATCACAATCACACATCCGGACAAAAAGTCAGTTGATGCGACTGACTGGAAAAATAAAACAGTTGGGCATGTTCAAAATCCAAGAGCTGATGGTAATTACATTGTATGCGATGCATATATTCAAGATGCTTCAGCAATTGAGTTACTCAAAAACAAAGATATTCGCGAATTATCGGTTGGTTATGAGCCTGCTGATATTCAAGAAGTTAACGGTAAGTTTTATCACAAAAATATCAAGGTCAATCATGTTGCTATCGTTGCCGAAGGTCGCGCTGGCTCAGATTGTAGATTAAACGATAGTAAACCAAAAACAGGAGCAACATTAATGAAATTTAAAGCAAAAAGAAAGTCGCTTGTTGACGCTATCAAGAAGTTGTTAACAGATTCTGACTTATCTGCTGACGAAATCAACAAAAAAATTGATGAACTCATGCAACAGCTTGAAGAAGTTCAAGGTAAAGAAGATGAGGAATCAAAAGCCAAGGCTGATGAACTTCAAAAACAAATCGATGAGCTAAAAGCAAAACTTGAAGCTTTGAACGATGAAGAACCAACAGCAGGCGAAGACGATAAGGACGCCCGAATTACGGCTTTAACAGCAGAGCTTGAACAAGTTAAGAAAGAGCGTGACGAATACAAAGCGCGCGTTGAAGAGCTTGAGGCTGAAAAAGACAGGGATAGCGTAATGAATGATGCTAAAGCACGATTCCCAAAAGTGAAGCTAAATGATGCTAAAAGTGGGCGTGATGTTCGTATAGGTGTTTTGGTCGATCATGGTATTTACACAAAAGACCAAGCATCAAAATTAACAGATGCGGAAATTCGCGCGGCTTATGCAGGTCTAGTAGCAACAAGCACGAAGAAAAACAAGGTTGTTTCAAGTTTGCTTAATGACAGTAAAGAAGCGCCGGCAAAATCAGCAAGCAAACGATTAGGAGGTAAGTAATGGGTTACAGTTTTACAAGTTGGGATTCAGAACAAGGGACAATGCAACCCGGTTCTATTTACCGTGTATCTAGCTCAGACAGCAAAGTGTGGGGTGAAGAAAATTTAACGGGCAAAGATTTATTGTGCGGTACTTTTGTTGCAGTAAATGCCGACGGTGGTATCAAAGCGATTGAATCAGCAAATGATTTAATTCACGGAATTATCGTGCGTGATATCTACGGCGACAAGCACCCAAATAACCGTCACATCAACATCGGACACTTCTCTCACGGTGATTCTGTTGTTGCGTTAGCGGTAAATGACATTGAGTTAAAACGTGGTGAGCGTGTTTATATCGTGCCAACGGGCGAAGATGCGGGGAAAATTACAAACGTTGCCGAGGGTAATGTCGATTTAGGTTATTGGGTTGAGCGCGTTAGTAATGGTAATCACTGCGCGGCAATTACATTGGGTTATGCGCAATCTGTAAAGGTTGCAACAAGGGGAGCTAAATAATAATGGCATATGAAAATGTAGATTATAGTGACGTTATCACAGAACAACTGTTAGAGCGTGATAAACAGTTACAAGAAAAAGAACTACCAGAAATTAACATCGGTCAAGCTGTGCCGGTGACAGAGGGGTTAGACTTTGCAACCGAAGAATGGGAGTACGGTGTAACAGAAGTTCGCGGGTCTGTTAAAAATGGTGTAATTGGTATTAAAACCACATCACTTGAAACAATTGACAGCACCATTGAAGCGAAAAAATCGCCAGTAGTTCAATGGGCTAAAGGTCTTGTATACACTCAACAAGAAATTGAGAAAGCACAAAAATTGGGTATCAATTTACCAGCTAAGAAACAAAATGATTTATACGCGAACGCTGTAGCAACTATTCAATATGCTGGCTATGTTGGGCACGAACAAAAAACTGGTCAAGAGGGTTTATTGACTGGCTCACAAGTTAGTGTAAGCAATGACACATCAGGTAAGACGTTAGAAGAAATGTCATCTGAGGAATTCGTTAAAATGATTCTTGGTGCATACGATAAAGTTTGGTCTCGTTCTGACTATACTATTCAGCCTGCAAATATCGCAATGGATGCAAAAGATTTCATGACAGCAATGCAGAAATTCGACCCAAATCCGCAAATTGTCGGTACGGATTTATTACCAATTGCTGCGATGGATCGTGTTATGGCAGCATTGCGAAAAGCGTCACAAAATGACAGCTTTAATGTCAATTTTGTTAAAATCCCAGCAGGGTACGCCAAAAATATCAACAAAAACAAATCACGTTTAGTAATCTATACGCCAGACGAAGATTATCTTGAAATGAAAGTGCACATGCCAGAAATCTTAGAAGTGATGCGAAAAGATTTACTCTCATATCAAAGTGGTTATCGCTCAGCATTTACTGGCGTAATGTGGAAAGAGCCTAAATCTGCGCAGTATGTAGATTATAAAGCCTAAAAATAAGGGGTATTTATGAACTTTCGTGATGAATACCCCGAATTTTCAAAAGTCGATGACGGCACAATCAAGCATTTCTTAGAAAGCAGTGCGCTAGTTGTGAGTGAAAAAGTATGGGGTAAGCTGTATAACCTTGGCTTATTTGCTTACACGGCGCACCGATTAGCTATCAAAGGCTTTTTAAATCGGGATTTAGACGATAACGTTATTTTTAACAATGGCGAAAACTTTAAATCAGTATCGAGCAAATCAGCAGGCGGTTTATCAATCGGCTACACATCACAAAACACATCATCGGGCAACCCAAGTGACTACGATTTAACCTCCACTTCTTACGGTCAAGAGTATCTACGCTTACGCCGTTTAATAACTCCGATTGGGGTTATTGGATGAGTGAACTAGAAATCGTAAAACGACTAAAAGAAGTAATGAAGCGAGCTGAACAACTAAATCGTATTCAATTAGTTGTCGGTATTCCGAGCGATGAAAATTCACGAAAAGAATCGACTGGCATAACTAATGCCGAACTTGGTGTTATTCATGAATTCGGAGCACCTGAAAAAGGTATTCCAGAACGTTCTTTTATGCGGTCCACAGCGTCAGAAGAAGCTGAAAACTTGGGGCAACTTGGTAATGCTCGTATTGCCGAATTTTTGAAAGGTCAAAAATCTGCGCATGATGCTTTTGCTGATGTTGGTGCTTATTTGCAAGGTAAAATCGTTGAGAAAATAACTGATGGCGATTTTGTGGCAAATAAAGAAGAAACAGCAAAGCGCAAGAAATCAAGCAAGCCTCTTATCGATACTGGACAATTACGAGCGTCGATAACTTATGAGATAAGAGAAAATGAATCGTGAATTAATATCGCAATTTTTAAGCGATCCGTTTTTTGCTACTAAAGTTAATTTTGAATCGCTTGGTAGTATTACCTGCATTGTTCAACCTGCTAGTAATGATGATTTGCAAATACTGCCCGAGGGAGACAGATACAATCCAACCGTTAGAGTATTTTCTCGTGAAAAGCTAACGAATGGCGTGCTATTTCATCATCACGGTATGAGATTTAAAGTTATTTCGGAAGCAATATGGAGTGATTATGGCTATTACGACTGTCTCGCGACTAGATATGACGGCTCTCAGGCGCATGATAGCGGAGGTTTTGACGTTACCTGAGGAGTTAGTTTTTGATGCTAACAATATGCAGGACGTTTCAAAACTGGATAAATTTATCACTGTACTAAATGCGTATCAGTCAGACATTGGGACCGAAATTAAATTTAACGGTACTGATGAAGAAGAAATAGCGTCAACACTTAGAGAGGTTACTATCTCAATCAATGCATACGGTAAGAATGCGTACGATATGCTGTGTAAACTCACTGAATCAATGCGATTAACAACAGTTTGGCAAAGGCTAAGGCGTTTAGGTATGGGGTATCTCAAATGCTCACAAATTCGAAGTCTACCGACAACTATCGCAGGCGGTAAAGAACAGCGTGCGCAGGTCGATCTTACATTTTCAATTAATCCGATCGTCAAGGCTCAATTGAGGCGTGGCGATACAGTTAAATTAAACATAAAAAGAGGGTAATAATGAGTTTACCAATTAGTCAAGTGGTGGATGTAACTCTACCGCAATCTCCACGTGGCGCACAAAAGCGTGATTTAAGCGTAGTTGCTATTTTCACTGATGAAATGTGCGACGAATTTACAAATCCAGACACTCGCTACGTCGTTGTTTCAGATGTTAACAGTGTAGCGTCTTTATTTGGCACTAATTCAGATGCGTATCGTGCGGCTTCCGCATTATTTTCAGCACGACCAAAACCAAAAACAGCATTAATTGCTAGATATATGAAAGAAAATTTCACATCATCAGCGATTAGTTCAAAAATAAACGGTTCAGCGTTAGCGGTTTCATATATTCAATTTAAAAATATCACAGACGGCTATCTGTCATTCTATTTCGGTGATGCAAAAATCGATGTTAAAGAGCTAGATTTTTCTACTGTTTCAAGCATGCAAGATGTGGCAAATGTCGTTAATGCAAAACTAAATGACATTGGTGTCAAATTCATTTATGACGCTGTCGGCAGTCGATTTATCTTATCAGCAAATACCGAGGGTAAAGGTGCTAATTTTGGTTATGTATTTGATGCGCAATTAGATGGTACATATGTCGGTAATATGACTAATCTAATCGACGGCAGAGGTACGCTAATTAACGGTGAAGATGCGATCACTTACAACAAAGAAACACCTGCGGAAGCACTTAGCAAGTTACAAAACCAATACCAGAACTGGTACGGCGTTTATTTTGCTAACACAATTACTGATGCTGAATTAGTTGAAGCCCACGACTGGGTGGTAGCTCAGGGCGTCGAAAATGCTAAAGTCATGGCGTACACAGAAACCCGACCTGCTAACATTGAATATACTGATAACAACGTGCTTAAAACGCTATCAAAACGTAATAGCGGTCGTTTAATGGTTCAGTATAACAACAAAGGCAATACACATGCTGCCGCTGAATTAATCGGTATTGCTTTGACAACGGTTTGGACAGGTGTAAACACGGCTAAAACTGTAAAATTCAAGCAAGAAGTTAGTGTCACTTCAGACGATAAAATCACAATCAACGAAGCCACAAAATGCAGACGTTTGGGTATTAATTTTTATACAGATTATGCAGGTGTAAACATGCTAGCAGAAGGTGTTATGCTTGGTGGTACGTTTATTGATGAAACGACAGGCTTAGATGCTTTCATTAATGCAGTGCAGGTTCAAGCATTTAATACTCTACAAGGTCAACCGACAAAAATTCCACAAACCGATCGAGGTCAGCAAATTTTAATCAGTTCAATCAAGGTGGTTGGTGAACAATTTATCAATAACGGATTCTTAGGGCTAGGCAAATGGACACTGGGCGACCTAGGCGAGTTATCTTACGGCGACCAAATCAATGGCTATTATTTCTATTCTGATTCGTTCGATATGCAAGATACAGCGGATAGAGAAGCTCGTAAGATGATGCCAATCAATTGCGCTCTTAAGCTTGCTGGCGCAGGTCATAGTGTCGATATTATTGTTCAATTCAATCGATAGAGGTTTATATGTCTAAATCATTTTCTTTAGAAGATGCTGTTTTAACAATAGACGGCACTGAAATTACTGGCTACGAGAATGCGCAAGACGCTATCAGCATTGCACCAATCGGCGATGATGGCGATATCACATACGGCATTAACGGCAAGGGTGTTTTTGTTCACTCATGTAATCGTGGCGCAACTGTTACTATTAAAACGTTACAGCATTCTGAAACTAACCAAAAATTAAATCAGTTACGTAATGCTCAAATTAATAACCCAACAACAGCGACGGGTAAATTAATCACATACAAAGACTTACGTAATGGTGATGAGTTTTTACTCACGGGTTGCTGGTTTACAACGCCACCAACGCACGCACGGGGAACGTCACACAACGGCGTAACATGGACATTTAAAGCAACTAAAGCAGAATTTGATATTAAGGGCGGTTTATAATGCAAAGCACAGATTTTACTATTGATGATGTAGTTTATACATTCACGCAAGCAGATTTTTTCAAGTCAAATAAATATCTAAAAAAATTAACAGCTCTACTTCAGGGCTGTTTTTCATTTAATGGAAACAAATCAGGTGTTGACATTGGTCAACTAGCATCAAATATTGGCTCTGAACAATTTGCTGAAATAGAAAAATTCATACTTGATTATGTCACTGCGGTAGATGAAAACGGTAAAAAAGTACTGTTTCAAAAACCACAAGAAGCGGGGGAATTTTTTAACACGCATCGAAGCCATTACTATCAAGTTATTATTGAGGGTTTAAAATTCCATTTTTTGGGTTTTTTACCAAGTGGCATATTGTCCAATCTAAGTACGCTCAGCTTGGAGGAGATAGCTCAGAAAGCGATGTAGATTGGTTTGTGTGGGGCGTTATCGTAAATAGATATGCAACGCTCCATGAACTTCGGACTGTTTATTCTCTTGATGATGTTATCGATATGCATAACGTAATAGCTGAAACTAAATTAGCAGAAAAGCAACAACAGCAAAGCGAGGCGCAATAATGTTTTTAGAAGAATTTTTGATAAAAATCGGTGTTGATGCCTCAAAAGCCGGTGAAATAACGAAAGTTGTTAATAATTTACAAGCTGGCGCAAATCAGCTTGCAGATACTGCTAATAGCATACAAGAAGATGCAAACAAAGCTATTCGAGAGACAAAAAAATCAACAGCAGAAGCAGGTAAAGCAGCAAGTCAAACAAAATCGAAATTATTTTCATTGAAGATGATTTTGGTTGCGTTAGCTGCAACCGCTGTATTGTACGGTAAAAAATTGATTGGCGCTTTTAATAACGCAATCGATAAAGCCAAAGAGCTTGCCGCAAAAAAAAGCGCACTGTTCAAAATCTCACAAAAAGAGCTTAAGCAAGCTGAGCTTTATAAACGAGAGATGAGCAAGACGGGGCTAGCACTCGATAGCGTAAAAACTAAGATTGCACTAAATCTTGCACCTGCTTTGACTAATTTAATTGCTGGATTTCGTAACTGGTTAACAGTTAATAAGGAATTGATTGCTGACGGCATTACTAAAGTCATTAAAGCGGTCGGTATGGCAATTCAGGTTGTTGTTAATTTTGTTAAGTTTATCGACAAAATCATATCAGGGACAATCGGCTGGAAAAACGCACTAATTGCGCTAGGTATTGCTTGGGCAGTTCTCAATCGAGCATTTTTATTTAGCCCTCTCGGTATAATTCTTGGGCTACTGACTGCTTTAATGTTGCTGATTGATGATCTCATGGTCTACATGAACGGCGGTAAAAGCCTGTTCGGTGAGTATTGGCAACCATTTATCGATGGCGCTAAAGCCGCTTGGGAATTTGCAAAAACATTTTGGGAATTCATTAAAGCGCTGTGGTCTGGTGATACTCAAAAAGTTAAATCGCTATCAAAAAGCTTGTTTGATTCGATAGTAAGCGGTTTTAAATCAATAATATCTGGAATTAAGTCTCTACTGTCAAAAGCATTCAAGAGCATACTAATGTTTTTCGGTATGTCTGAAAGCGAAGCGAGCAAAACGGTCGATAGAGTCGGTAAGATTTTTAACTTTATTATCGATGTACTAACGCTACCTTTCCGTTCAGCATATAACACTATTTGTCAAATAATGGACTGGTTAGGTGTTGATGCTGGGGATTCTGTTAATGCTATTGGAGAGACGTTTAAAGCGATTATCGAATTATTAGTTGCTCCGTTTAAAGCTGCTTGGAAATTTATCAATGATTTGTTTGACATCTGGGAAGATGACACTACCACTACTACAGAAAAACTAGGCGAAACACTTTGGGCTATTTTCGATTTTGTTATATCCCCGTTTGAAGCCGCTTGGAATTTAGTAAAAGGCTTATTTAAAGCGTGGGTCGGAGATGTTGGAGATACAACCAAGAAATTTGCTGAAACGTTTTTAAAAGTGCATGAGTCAATTACTGCGCCATTCAAAAAAGCGATGGATTGGATAAAAGATAAATTTTATGGATTTATTGATTCAGTTAAAAGCAAAGTTAAGGGGGCGTTGTCGTGGATCGGGCTAGGCGGTGACGATGATGAGATAGAAGTCACAGCTAAGCGATTAACTAACACAAACATACAAGCAAAGCTCAGTACTGACGGAGCTAAAGCAGGAAGTCTTATGCCATCAAACAAAAACATCAATAATAACAATGCGGTAACTATCAATAACACGATGAACGTTACAACACCTCAAGAGGGTTTTGATAATGTTTATAACATTGTCGATAACACAGCAAGACGTATAAACGATAATACACAAACAGCCCTGGGGTCTAACTAATGTTTCAATCTATATTAAATAAATCATCAAAAGATAGCGGTTTGATAATTACCGAGAACACGGTATTTAGTCTTGATATTAATACCGTTGAGCAACACGCGTCAAAGTTAAGGGTAACGGAAAATCCGATCGAAAATGGGGCTAATATTGCTGACCATGCGGTATTAGACCCGAAAGAAGTGACAGTGTACGGCTTGGTTGTTGGGTACGAAACTAATACATTTTCATTTGATAACTTGGTCGGTTTTAATTTTTCAGATTATCCGCTACCGATGCCGGTTAAAACCATAACGGCACAGGCAGAAAACATGGTAAATCGTTTTGCATCACACTTTAAAACAGGAACTAAAGTTACAAATCAAGTTGTAGCTGATTTTTTACTTGATTATCAATCTCCGTTTTTAAACAGCTCATCATCCGATCGCATCTCTGATGCTCATGAAAAACTGTTAGCAATACAGCGAAGCGGTGAGCCTGTAACACTACAGACTAACACACGGCAATATAAAAACATGATACTTACGTCTGTTGGTCTTACTCAAAAACAAAACACTAGCGGAGAGTTTGTATTAACATTTCGTGAAATTTTCATAGTTGAAACGCAAATCGCTAGCGGTCTGAGCGTACAAAAACCGAAAACAAGGAATCTTGGTAAAACTCAACCGCAAAAAGTTGATCAAGAGTCAATGGCGAAAGCAGGGGTAAGAGTACTTACCGGGGGGGAATGGTAAAATGTACATCATACAAACAACAAGCGATGATGTGTTAGAGCAATCATTTTCATTATACGATATGAACTTGCGATTAACATTAAAATATAACGCAATATCAACTGGGTATCAATTTGATTTATTTGATATTGATGAAGATGAATATATCACGAAAAACAAAGGTTTGTCTGTCGGTAGTCCGTCATTAATTGAGTTTAATTTGCCGTTTGTATTGGTTTTAGATGACAAGTCAGGGCTTGGAATTAATGCTATATCTAAAGACGATCTTAATAATCGTATGCAATTACTAATAATGACCAAGGAAGAATATCGTGAGGCAATTTGGGCGAGTTCTAGAACTTAAAATTGGTAACCGTAAAGAAAGCATTGTTATCAATAATTTACGTGTCGCTTTTTCGATTAAAAAAACGTTAACTTCTGAGCCCAATGCGGGAGAAATATCAGTCTACAATCTTAATGATTCAAGCCGCAATCTTATTACTAGTAAGCAGTATAATTTTTTAGAGCTATCAGTCTGCTATAAAGAGGATGTTTTGCGGTTGATATTTTGTGGTGACATTTTGACCGTGGAAAACAAGCAAATTGGGCAGGATATCATCACAACAATGCGTTGTGGTGATGGTCACCGAGCTTATACCGAAAAAACTATTATTAAAACAATGCAAAAAGGGCAAAAAGACAGCGACTTTTTAAACGAAGCGGTAAGCAGTTTTGGTGTTCAAAAAGGAGCTATTAATTTGCCAAATGATAGAGCGTTGCTACGTGGTAAAGTGCTCATGTGCGATACACGCGAAGCCATGCATAAAATCGCTATTAACAATAATGCGGACTGGTCTATACAAGATGATCAGCTAGTTGTTATCCCCAAAAATAAAGCCCTTGCTAATAACGAGGGTTGGGTAATTTCTAGAAATACGGGAATGATTGGAAGTCCTAAAACAACTAATGACGGGTTAGAAATTACAACACTATGCAATCCGCATTATAGAATAGGTTCGCTTGTTCGTGTTGAGTCAAAGATTGCGGAGTATAACGGCGATTATAAAGTTAAATCGATTGAACATAATGGCGATTTGTACGGTGCTAACTGGTATAGCAAATTGGTTTGCGTGGGTGGCAAATTTGAAAAGGTTTGATATAATGCTTGACTTTTAAGCATGCTGGGAAGTTTAGATGACGATGAAATATTGCACTTTGTGCCAAAGAAATGTAATACCAAAAAGGAAAATTGGAATAGGAACGCTTATTGGTATTATCTTCACGGGTTTTATTTGGGTTTTATTTATTCCTTTTTACAAAAAAAGATGCCCTCTGTGTCACGGAGATAGACTGGTTAAACCTGAGAAGGTTTTGCAAAATTCAAATAATCATCAAGCAATTCAGAATCAGAATATATCCGTTTCTGATGAATTGAAAAAATTAAATGATCTAAAAGAAAGCGGTGTTTTATCGCAAGAAGAATTTGAAAAGCAAAAAAGAAAATTACTTAACTAATGATTAGATGCCGAGAGGGCGAGGATGTCTGCATGGTGGAAATCACTATTCAGGAAGACAAAACCCGCTTCGGCGGGTTTTTATTAGCAGTTGTATGGCGCTTAATAAGCAAAAATAATTAACGCACTCTATTTTGTGCCGCCAATTCATTAATAGCGGCTTCTGCCAAAAAATTACTCCGATCTTTATAAAAAGAGTTCGGTGCTTTAACTGCGTTATCTATTCTATCGATAAGAATATCGGGTAATGTGATATTAATTCTTTTTTGTTTACCAACGAATGATGACAAATCAACATCAATAATGACCCACGTATCGCAATGAGCATATTCATCGTTATTTTTATACGAAACATGATCGTTGTGAATATCTTTAACATCATAATCGCCCGATTCGATCATATCTTGAACAGTTAACAAAATAGCTTCTGTCGCCATTGCTGGAATATCGCTTTCTCTGTCTGTGGCAGAATAACAACTATATTTTTCATTACATAATGCAGGCACGACAATGCCGTAAGCTGTATTGCTATCGTTCGGTGTTTCAATGCCAAGAGTAAAAAACATAATACCTCCAAAAGTTGGCGGGCTATAAAAGCCCCGCCGATTTTTTGATTGATCTTACTGTGCCAATCGGTAAATCCGATTTTGGGTGAGGAACTGGAAACGTTTTATTAGTTATTGGTGAGTAAAACATATGATGACTACCTCTAACTCGTTTCAGAATACACCCAGCGTTGGTAAGTTCCTTTATCAGGTCAGTTGATTTCATGTTTACCTCCTAACCTGAAAATTATTATACACACATATACACATAAATCAATAAATTTTTATTAGGTAATTTATGACAGATTCACTATTTGAAGCGGTTGAAAATCAAATAAAGCGTGCTCAATCGAATATATATACTGCGCTACCAGCCAAGGTTATTAGCTTTGATGGTCATACTGTTAGCTGCCAAGCGATGGTTAATCGAGTTGTAGCAAACGGGCAAGAAATAACGATACCACCTTTAGTGGATGTCCCTGCTCAATTTCCTCACGCTGGCGGATTTTGCATTACTGTGCCGATAAAAGAGGGCGACGAGGGTTTGGTAGTCTTTTCTAGCCGTTGTATAGATGGTTGGTTTGCATCGGGTAATGCGTCAAAACCATTGGATAATCGAATTAATGATCTTAGCGATGGCTTTTTTATAGTTGGTTGCAATAGCGTGCCTAATAAGATTCCTGATTTTTATCATGACGGTGTATCAATGCAAACTGATGACGGTTCAACGCATATTAGGCTAACAAACGGAAAAATCTACATAAAAGGCAATATCGAGCACGAGGGCAACACTGAGCAAATCGGTAGCTACAATCAAACAAGTGGAAATACAACAAGCACAGGAGTTATCACTGCCGAAGATGTTAAGACGAATAAAGGTATTGATTTGAATACGCACACGCACACAGATGTAAAAAGTGGTAATGAAAAAACAGGAGCACCGACATGATTGTAAGACAGCTTGATGATAATCACGATTGGACGTTTGGACATGGTTTAGGTAACTATTTAGATAGTTCCGAGGCGATAGCGCAATGCGTAAAAACCAAGTTATTAGCATTAAAAAGGGATTGGTTTTTAAATCGCGAGGACGGTATCGCATGGTTTGATTATCTAACTAAAAACCCGAACACAAAACAGTTAGAAATTGATGTAAAAGCGGAAATTTTTAAAGTGGATGGTGTGATCAACATCGATAGTTTCGATATTTTGTTAGATAGCGATACTCGACAATTTTTAATACAGATTAGTTATACAGATAAATTTAACAAAACTAACGAGGCATCATTCAATGTTACAGATAACAGATAAGGGCGTCGAAATTGATGACTTATACACTATTCAAAATCGATTAGTTAGCGCATTTAAGTCAATTTATGGTGAGAATGTCAACCTTGACAGTGATACGCCAGACGGTCAATTATTGGGTTTATTCTCGCAAGAGCTTGCAAACATTCATCAAGCCGTTTCGTTTATCGTTCAGATGTTGGACCCATACCAAGCAACTGGGCATTGGTTAGAACAGCGAGCGATGTACGCAGGAATAACACGAATTACAGCATCTTATTCTTATATTGATGAAGTGATTTTCACAGGCTTACCAAAAACTACAATACCGAACAATTCTATTTATATAGACAAGAACAAAAATAAATGGGTAACGACAGAATCGATAATATTAAACGATTTGGGTAGTGCTCGCGTTAAATTCAGGTCGTTAGAACTGGGTAATTACACTGTTAACGCACTTGATGAGTTCACGCCAAGCACAATTATCATCGGCGTTGATAAAGTCACAGCAAATACGAAAAGCTACGGCGGAGTTGATGAAGAAACAGATGCGCAATTATTAAAACGTTTCATGCTTTCTCATTCAATTAATAACTATGACGATAGACGAGGCATACAGTCCGCACTAATGAATATAACTGGCGTGACTAAATGTGTTGTATATGAAAATTACACGAATAAAACAGATGAAAAAGGCGTGCCTGCTCACTCATTTAATGCCGTTATTTTGGGTGGTGCTGATGAAAAAATAGCGGAAGTGATCACCAAGAAGAAAATTGGTGGCTGTGGATTATTTGGTCAGATTGAAACGTCTTATCTGTTAGATGATATACCAAGAAGAGTTTACTTTGACAGACCAAAAAAAATTGATGTTAACGTCTCAATGACAATTGGTCGTTATAAATCATTTAACGATATCAATACTGAGCAAATCAAAACTAATTTAAAGAGTTTGGAATTTGAAATTGGCGAGAATGTTTACGCCTCACGCATTATTTCGAGCATTAATTTAGTTGATGGCTTTTATATTAAAGAGCTTACGGTTAATGGCTCAAATATAGCTAATATCGGTTATCGAGAATATGCACAGATAAATAATATCGAGGTGCTGATAGATGAATAGGGAAAATTTCATTATTTGGCAATATCGTACTAAACCCAAGGCATTGGGTACGATTAGAGCTATTTACACAGAAACAGATAACACGTTTAAAAATGTCGTTCAAGTAGCAGATATTCTCAACATTGACGATGCGACTGGCTATGCGTTGGACCTAGTCGGTAAACATGTTGGTGTATCAAGGGTTTTACCAACAGCGATAGCGAAAGAATATTTTGGATGGTTAATGGATGAAGCAGCGTTATCGTTTGGAATTGGCGAATTTTATCGACATGGTGACGCACTGCATGCATCTGTAGTTTTAAATGATAGCGACTATCGTTTTTTTATCAAAGCGAGAATCACTAAAAACTACCAAACTGGTGAAATATCAAACATTGTTAAATCAATTAAATTCATGATCGGCGAGCACGGAAACATCATTGATGCGCAAGATATGACGATGAACGTGTTAGTAAATAGCGATCAGCTTAATTCATTAACGCTATATGCAATAAGCAAAATGGATATTTTAGTACGTCCGATAGGCGTTATGTATCGCTATTTAGTTTTAGTCAATAACAAGCCATTTGGCTTTGCACACGATAAACATTCATACGGATTTAATTCAGGTAAATTTGTAAGACTTCAAGAAATATAGGGATCAATTTATGAACATTCAAGAAAAACCAGATTATTTAATTTTTGCTGAGTCCGCAAAAAAAGGCGAAGTTTCTGATTTTCCAGACGTAAGTCGAGGGTGGGGGATAACTATTGAGCAAACAGGCTCAAAACCTCCTATGGAGTGGATGAACGGCGCATTTAATCGTGTCGATAAAAACATGCTGTATTTATTACAGCAGGGTGTGCCAGAGTGGTGCGAAAGTGTCAAGTATCCAGCTAATGCAATCATTAAATATAACGGTGTTTTATACACATCGATAGTTGAAAATGATAACTCAAATCCCGCTACAAGCACTACAAAATGGAAAAAAACACAAGCAGAAGTTTCGAAAGCAAGCACAACACAAAGCGGTATAGTTAAATTAAGCTCAGAAATTAACAGCGAATCAGAAACCGAAGCAGCAACACCTTTGGCTGTAAAAAAAGCGTACGATTTGGCAACTGAAAATCACAACAACTTATCAAATGTAATTGATAAATTTACATCGAACAATAATGAATCTGTCGTTTTTTCTCCGGATCATAACTATCACATCGTGATGAGAAATGACGGTGTTTGTGGTGTTTATAATCATTTAACAAACAAATTTTCTTGGCTAATTGATAAAAATGGAGGTATTGACGGTTACATTGGTTGTGACCGTATTGTCGGTCTAGATGATTATGTTCGATGGCACTCACTACCTGTGGGCATTCCCCAACCGTGGCCGACATCAACACCGCCAGCCGGCTGGCTTGAATGCAATGGCGCGCCATTTGATGTAAACAAGTTTTCTAAACTCGCATCAGTTTTCCCGTGGGGTCGGTTGCCGGATTTGCGTGGTGAGTTTATTAGAGGTTGGGATAACGGACGAGGTGTTGACTCGGGCAGACAAATACTGAATTGGCAAGAGGATGCAATCAGAAATATTATGGGGGAAATGTCGCCGATTTCAGAAACTTTTGCATCGGAGCCAGTCACTACTGGTGCTTTCAAATATTTCGAAAAACACGCTGGACACACTCCGACATCTGTTGATCGCGGCAGCGTAGGCGGCGTTGTATTTGATGCATCACAAGTTGTACCCATAGCTAATGAAAACAGACCACGTAACATCGCATTTATGTACATAGTTAAAGCAGAATAATTTTAGGAGATTTATATAATGAAATATCAATTACAACCAGAAATTGCAGCTTTAGATAAAAACGGATTAACAGTGAGCGCTGGATATGCGATCATTTATAATTTTGATGCATTAACTGGCGAATACAAAAATGCCAGTTATCAGTATTTACAAGTTGGGGTCGGCGTGCCGGCTAACTCATGCATTGATGCACCGAAAGCGGTTGACGACGAACACTCTATTGTGCGCGTCGGTGATAAATGGACATATCCGAGCGATTGCCGAGGCAAAAAAATCTACTCAATAGAAAATGGGGCAGAATCAACAGTAACGGAAATCGGCGACATTCCGAATGATTACACGCTGTTAAAACCATCAAGCGAATTCGATAACTGGGACGGTGAAAAGTGGGTATTAGATGAAAATAAACAGCATCAGCACTATGTAGCTGTAGCAACAGCACAGAAAAAACAGCTATTAAGCGAAGCTAGCTCACAAATTGATTATCTACAAGATGCAATTGATACTGATATTGCAACAGACGAAGAAAAAGCGTTATACGCGGCATGGAAAAAATACCGTGCTTTACTAAATCGTATTGATGTCGATACTGCGCCAGATATCAAATGGCCGGAAAAACCACAGTAACCACAATAACATCACGTCACACTATCAATCTTCAACTTACAATACTCAACAGCGTCTTCTAACATCACAAAATCCGCGATATCGTATAGTGCTTTCTGCGTTTGATAGAATACATAATTGTGCTCGTCGTCGCTGTTGATAATGTAGCACTCGCCCGATAACTCTATTTCGTAATCTTCTGGCGTCATGCGTATGTAAATTGGTAGTGTGTAGTTTATTGTTATCATGATAAGCGAAAGTGTATTTATTTGGAGTATTTTATATTGATTGTATTTTGATGTGAATTTGTGATGTGAAATTTTGAGAAAATGGTCGCAAAAAGTGTTAGAATATGTGAGAATATAATTGAATAACTTATTGATATTTAACGATGAAAAAATCGATAAAAAGTACTGTATATTCTAAGTTATTTTTGTAACTGATTGATTTATAATAATATATCTTCGGATTGCAAATCCGTCTACCTCGGTTCGACTCCGGGACGCGCCTCCATTTTTTAAATTAATCAATTTTTAGTTTTTTCAGTTACATTTATTTTTCAATTTTATAATCTAACTTTATTAACATTATTTATGAGCTACTTTAATTATCATGCAAAAGCAAAGAAGTTAATCAAAAATGGTAAACTTGTTAGATATGAGTTCGTGGATAATTGGAATGGTATTAAACCTGCATTAGTTTTATATTTTAAAGAGGTTAACCCCATGCCAATTAGAGAATACCGATGGGATGAATATTTACCATTATTGAATAATAAAACCTAACTTATCATACTTAAACAAAGTAAAAAGTGTCGGGAAAAGCAATAACTGAAAGTTTTTCACAGCTTGGAATATAATAAATTTGCCAACAGATAGCCTAAAGCGTAAAATGCCCATCCTATTTTGCTTAACCTATTACTTATAAGTAATACTGACCTGAAATCAGAGGCATTTTTAATGACAAATTTATATGCAAAACCAGAATTACTTTCTCCTGCCGGTTCTTTAAAAAATATGCGTTATGCTTTCGCATATGGTGCAGATGCTGTTTATGCCGGCCAACCGCGATATAGTTTACGAGTTCGTAATAATGAATTTAATCATGAAAATCTAGCAATTGGTATTAACGAAGCACATGCTCAAGGTAAGAAGTTTTATGTAGTTGTGAATATAGCACCACATAACTCGAAGTTAAAAACTTTTATTCGTGATTTAGAACCCATTGTAAATATGAAACCTGATGCTTTTATCATGTCAGATCCAGGTTTAATCATGTTAGTTCGCGAACATTTTCCTGATATGGAAATTCACTTATCTGTACAATCGAATGCTGTTAACTGGGCAACAGTAAAATTTTGGCATCAAATGGGATTAACTCGAGTCGTTTTATCGCGTGAATTATCACTTGATGAAATTGCTGAAATCCGTGAAAAAGTTCCTGAAATGGAGTTAGAAGTGTTTATCCATGGGGCATTGTGTATGGCATATTCTGGGCGCTGCTTGCTTTCGGGCTATATTAATAAGCGTGATTCAAATCAAGGGACATGTACTAATGCTTGCCGTTGGGAATATAAAGTTGCTGAGGGTAAAGAAGACGAAGTGGGGCAAATTGTACATAAATGTGAACCGATCTCGGTAAAACAAGTTGAACCAACATTAGGAATTGGTCAAACTACTAGTAAAGTATTTATGCTTGAAGAATCAGGTCGCCCAGGTGAATATATGCAAGCTTACGAAGATGAGCATGGTACATATATTATGAACTCAAAGGATTTAAGAGCAGTGGAATTAGTAGATGATTTAACAAAAATTGGTGTACATTCGCTCAAGATTGAAGGGAGAACTAAATCTTTTTATTATTGTGCAAGAACAGCACAAGTGTATCGCCAAGCTATTGATGCAGCGAGTGAAGGTAAGCCTTTTGATCCTCGCTTGTTACAAGAGCTTAATGCACTTGCTCATCGAGGGTATACGGAAGGATTTTTACGTCGCCATAAGCATGAAGAAATGCAAAACTACAAACATAGCCATTCTGTTTCGGAAAGGCAACAATTTGTTGGTGAGTTTAGTGGTGAACGATTAAATGGGTTGGCTGAAGTTATCGTAAAAAATAAATTCTCTGTTGGGGATAGCGTTGAAATGATGACGCCGAAAGGCAACAAAACTTTTACGATTGAGCGAATGGAAAACAAAAAAGGACAACCTGTTCCTGCTGGTTTAGGTGATGGTCATATTGTTTATATTCCGATTCCTGAAGAAATCGATTTAAATTATGCATTATTAATGCGTAATTTTGATTAGTTTGGTTAAGCATAAAAACTGTTCGGGATGTCCGAACAGTTATATTAAACAGAATTTTATTATTGACGAATTAAATTGTCTCCATAACCTATCCATTTATAGGTAGTTAAAGCTTCGAGTCCCATTGGTCCGCGTGCATGTAGTTTTTGTGTACTAACTGCTACTTCTGCACCTAATCCAAATTGCCCACCATCAGTAAAACGTGTTGATGCATTGACATAAACTGCAGCTGCATCAACCTGATTTACGAACTGTTCTGCATTAAGCAAGTTACGCGTGAGAATGGATTCCGAATGCCCCGTACCATACTCGCGGATATGCTCTACAGCCAATTCAAGTGAATCAACAATGATCACATTTAAATCTTTTGATAACCATTCTTGCCGTAATTCTTCATTTTTTACTGGTAGGATAGTTGCATTACCTGTTTTTAATATGTCATAACAGTTTTGGTCAGTATGTAATACGACGTTATTATCTGCCATGACCTGACAAAGTTTTGGTAAAAACTGCTCCGCAATATTTCGGTGGACTAGTAACGTTTCAAGCGTATTACAAGTGCTTGGACGCTGAGTTTTGGCATTGACAATAATTGGTAGAGCATTATCAACATCAGCACTTTCATCAACAAAAATGTGACAGACTCCAATACCACCTGTAATGACAGGTATTGTTGAATGTTCACGGCATAATTTATGTAAAGATGCACCACCTCGGGGGATAATCATATCGATATACTTATCGAGTTTAAGTAACTCATGAATATATTTACGATCAGGATTATTAATACATTGAACAGCTGTCTGGGGTAAACCAACTTGTTTTAACGCTTTTTGTATAACAGAAATTGTGGCCATATTAGTATTGATTGTTTCTTTACCCCCGCGAAGTATTGCGGCATTGCCTGTTTTTAAACAAAGAGCTGTAATATCAATTGTTACATTTGGTCGAGCCTCGTAAATCGCACCAATAACGCCAAGTGGTACTCTGTGACGGTGTAACTTTAAACCGTTTTCTAAAGTAGAACCATCAATGATTTGACCAATAGGATCAGTTAATGAAATGATTTTACGGACATCATTGGCAATAGATGATAATCGTTTGGGTGTTAAGAGTAGACGATCTAAAATGGCTTCGTTTAAATTTTGTTTTTTTGCCGCTTGGATGTCCTTTTCATTTGCAATGAGTATACTTGCGCTATGCTGTTCTAATAAATCAGCAATAACCATCAACGTGTTGTTTTTCATTGCGGTAGGACATTGTGCTAGTTGATATGAAGCAAGTTTAGCAGTTTTACCCATTTGCTGTAACATTGTTATCACCACTATTTTATATTACTATTTAGTTGTTTTATATTATTTATTTCTTTTAGTAATGATTGTTTATCATCATCAGTCATATAATTTAAATCTATCTACTGCTAACCAATTAGCAATTATACCTCCAATAGCTAATCCCATGATTATCCTTCCTTGTTTATTATTTATTTTATTATCATATCATCACGATGAACAGCAACGTGACCATATTCATAGCCAATAATTTGACTAATTTCTTGAGAATGATGCCCAGCAATTTGCCTTAAAGCATCACTATTATAACGACTGACACCTCGCGCAATGCGTTTGCCAAATTTGTCGCAAATATCAATAACTTCACCGCGAGAAAAATCTTTCTCTACGCTGATAATTCCTTTAGGTAATAGCGAACTACCATTATTTAAAATCGCATTAACAGCACCATCATCTAATAACACTTTTCCTGCTTTTGGTGCACCAAACAACCAGTGTTTACGATGTTCTAATGGTGTTTTTTGTGGTGAAAAATGTGTTCCAATCGGTTTATTATTGACAATATCAATAATAACATTTGGTTTATTTCCTGCAGCGATAATAACTTCTATACCTGCACTTCCAGCTGCTTCAGCTGCTTGTAATTTTGTGCTCATACCACCCGTGCCAAGCCCTGAAACACTATCACCGGCGATACTTCGCAAATTATCGTCAATATGATCAATTTCATGAATTAACTTGGCATTTTTATCAGCTCTTGGATCGGCTGTATAAAGACCTTCAATATCGGTTAATAAAATCAACTTATCTGCTTCGGCTAAAATGGCAGCTAGTGCTGATAAATTATCATTATCGCCAACTTTAATTTCTGCGGTTGCAACAGCATCATTTTCATTGATGATTGGAACGATATGATTATCTAACATTGCTTTTAAAACGTCTTGGGCATTTAAAAATCTTTCACGATCTTCAAGGTCTGCACGGGTAAGTAACATTTGACCAATATAGATCTTATAGATAGAAAATAGCTGTTCCCAAAGTTGAATAAGCTTACTTTGTCCAACAGAAGCAAGTAATTGCTTTGAAGCAACAGTATTAGGTAGGGTAGGGAAGTTAAGATATTCGCGTCCAGCTGCAATTGCACCAGATGTAACAATGATAATTTTATGTCCATCTTGATGTAGACTCGCGCATTGTCTTATTAACTCAACTATTTGTGCTCGATCAAGTTGTTTTGTTCCACCTGTTAGTACACTGGTGCCTAATTTAACAACCACGGTTTGTTGTTTTTTAATAGTCATAGCATATTCTTATTTTTTCACGTTATATAACAGACTTCATCCAATTTACTGATTGTGTTAATGCCTGATGCAAACTTTTTTGTAACTGTGTTTTAGGTACAGTTATTACTTTATTTTGTTTGATTGAATGAATTAATTTTGCTTCACAAAGATCGCTTAACTTATCATCCTCAAAGATGATATTCATAACAGGTACATGACAAGCATGAGTTAAAAGTCCTTGATTTTTTAGTGAAAAATAATTTAATTCTGCTGCCAATTGTTGGTTGGATATTGAAGGTAATCCCAAACGACTAGCTAACATATCTTTATAACTATTCGGTAGATTTTTTTGCAGATCTTTATCAACAAAAATTTGATGAATAAACGGAGTAAAGTTAAATACGCCTTTTATTTTATTTGGCATCAAATAAGCTAAACGTGTGGCAATATGCGAACCAAATCTAAATCCAGCAACAACAATCCGATGATCATCTATCCATGGAACAGAAGACAACTGCTCTAATATAGCTTGATGAATTTGGCTACTATTTTGTGATAAAGTAAAGTTACGGCTATAACCAACAGTTGGTAGATCAACAGTTAGCATGGCAAATCCATGCGGCGCTAAAAATTCACTAAAATAACGATAATAATCGATCTGCAAATTGCCTAACGCATTACAAATCAACACAACAGGGCAAGTCCCTTCGCATTTTGGTAAATGTAAAATTGTTTTGACACTACGATTATCGACTTTAAATTCCAGTTCTTTTATCAAAAATGGCGAAAATTGAAGAGCTTTTGCATAATACTGATAAGCGCATGTTTGGGCATACATTGCTAGTTGGTCATTTTTAAAATGAGGATAACTAGCAATACTTGCATATATGCTGGCTATGAGATAATAATCGTGTAAATTATTTTTATTTTCATCTATAAGATTTGCTTCATCAATTGATTCAGCTTTAGCTTGCCATACTGCCGCTTGATTTAAAAATTCATAGACCCAGTTGCCAGATTGATAACCAACAACAGTGTCTAGCCGGGTATCATTTGTGTGGCGTCGAGTTGAAGCGGCAATTTTTGATAAAACCGCTTCAGCCTCTAATTTGGGTAATCCACGCCAATGCCACAAAATGGGATTAATAATTCGATACCATCTGGAGTCAACTTCTCCATCTAAGGCGCTAATGCTACTACCATTACTATTATCAATGCGATTGATAAGTGTTGAAGTTTCAGGATAATCAAATTGTGGTTTAAATATCTGTTCAGTTAGATTTTCGGTAGTTGCCATAACAACCTTAACTTCCTTATCAATTATTTATGATCGCTAATAGGTTTAACAAACATAACACCTGTATCCCATGGCTGTTCAATCCAAGTATCTTGTGCAATATCCACAACATAATCATCAACAAGTGGTTTACCAGCAGGTTTTGCAAAAATAGTTACGAAGTGAGCTTTAGGGTACATTTCGCGAATTGTATGAGCAGTGTTACCAGTGTCAACTAAATCATCAACAACAATAAAACCTTCACCATCGCCATTAGCTTGTTTTAATATTAGTTTTTCACGTTGATGATCATGATCATAACTTGAAATACAAACGGTATCGACATAACGAATACTTAATTCGCGCGCTAAAATTGCCGCTGGAACTAATCCACCACGACTAACGGCAATAATACCTTTCCATTGATTTGCAGGTAATAAGCGTTCAGAAAGTTGGCGCCCATAGGATTGCAACATTTCCCAAGTAACATTGAATTTTTTCTTTTCTGCAATAAGTTCTGCTTTATGTTGTTTTTTGGCTTGGATTTCTTCTTCTGTTAATAAAATTTGATCTGTTGACATTGAGTAACCTGCAATTTTAATCGATTGTATGAATAAATAAATATTAATGAACTAAAAATAGATGTAAAATTGCACCTTATTATAATGTGATTCAATAAAAAAAACCACTCATTAATTTATTACATACTTAATATTGAGGTTATATTATGCTTTCTACCTTAACGCCTAAATTTGTTTGGCAGATTTTTAATGATATCTGTAAAATTCCGCACCCATCTCACCATGAACAAATGATAACTAAATATATCGTCGATTTTGCTAAAACTCATGGTATTGATTGCAAACTTGATAAAGTAGGTAATATTTTGTTAAGTAAACCTGCTACCAAAGGTATGGAAGAGTGCCCATCAATTGCATTACAGGCTCATATGGATATGGTGCCACAAAAAAATGAAGGTACTAGTCACGACTTTTTAACTGACCCAATTCAAGCTTATGTTGATGGCGAATGGGTAAAAGCCAAAGGAACGACATTAGGTGCTGATAATGGCGTTGGGTTAGCATCTGCATTAGCTGTTTTAATTGATCCTGCTGTTGAACATGGACCAATTGAAGTATTGATAACAGTATCAGAAGAAACTGGTATGCACGGAGCCTTTGGTTTACAACCTAATTGGCTAAAAAGTCACTATCTAATTAATACTGATTCTGAAGATGAAGGCGAAATATTTACAGGTTGTGCTGGCGGCGTTGACTTTACTACAACCTTTGCTGTTACTTATGCAGTAATGCCAGAAAAGCATGATTGTTATATGAACATTTCACTTAAAGGATTAAAAGGGGGGCATTCAGGTTGTGATATTCATCTTGGTCGTGGAAATGCAATTAAATTGATGGCTCGCTTTTTAGCGCAATATGCACAAGATATCTCGTTTAGATTAGCTGATATAAAAGGTGGTTCACTACGTAATGCGATCCCAAGAGAAGCCTTTATTGAAATTACACTAAATAAACAAGATCTGCCAAAATTAGAAGCCATTGTTAAACAGTATCAAACAATTTTACACAGTGAGTTAGGTCATGTAGAACCTGCTATCGAAATAACGTTATCGAAAGTTGAATCAAACAAAGTAAAACGTGTATTAACTACAGAGCATCAAAATAAAATCATAAGCTGGTTAAATTCAGCGCCTAATGGTGTAGTTAGAATGAGCGATCAACTTCATGGTGTGGTTGAAACATCGCTCAATTTAGGTATTGTTAGTATTGAGGACAATCAACTGAATGTCCATTTTCTTATTCGTTCTCAAGTTGATAGTGCTAAAGATGCGGTTGTATCAACATTGACATCACTTAGCCAATTAGTGGATGCTAATTATGAAATAAGTGGCGGTTATTCAGGTTGGGAACCTAATTTAGATTCACAGCTTTTAAAGCTTGCTAAAGATAAATATCACGAAATTTTTTCTCAGAAAGCCAAAATAATGGTGATTCATGCAGGGCTTGAATGTGGTTTATTTAAACAAAGTTACCCAAATCTGGATATGATATCAATTGGACCAACGATTGTTTCGCCACATTCACCAGATGAAAAAGTTAACATTCAAAGTGTTTATCGTTATTGGGAATTATTGATAGCGATATTAAAATCAGCAACTTTATTAAAATAATCCAACACCTCACCTGCCGATCTTTATCGGCAGGCATTCCGAACAGATTACTCGTGTTTATATTTACTAAAAAACAATTTAATACAACATAATACGTTAGAATATTAGGGTGTCTGCAAAAAATATTTGAAATTAAATTCACAAAAAGTGAATAAAAATTCATTTCGTACTTGTAATAGCCTTATAAATAACCTACTATATGCACATTATTGCATAAAAAATAGATAAGGGTAGGGTATGTTAAAAGCAATTATTGTTGGTGCAAGTGGTTATGCAGGGGCAAAATTAGCTCATTATTTACACAAGCATCCGCATATACAACTTATTGCTTTAACTGTGTCTGAAAACAGCCAAGACGGTGGTAAGCTTATTTCTGATTATGATTTACACCCTCAATTAAAAAGTGTTGTTGACTTACCACTTATTGCCACTGCAGATTATTCTGCCTATATCAATGATCTTGATATAGTTTTTTTAGCTACTGAACATGCAGTCAGCCACAATATAGCTCCTTATTTTTTAGAACATGGTTGTACCGTTTTTGATTTGTCGGGTGCGTTTAGAGTTAACTCAGCTAGTTTTTATACCGATTATTATGGTTTTACCCATCAGCATCAAAAATGGTTAGATAAAGCAGTTTATGGCTTAGCAGAATGGAATAGTGAACAAATCAAACAGGCACAACTGATTGCTGTACCAGGATGTTACCCTACAGCATCACAATTACCATTAAAACCATTAATCGAGGAGGGGCTATTAGATAATTCACAATGGCCTGTTATTAATGCTGTGAGTGGGGTGAGTGGAGCAGGGCGAAAACCTTCGCATAATAATATATTTTGTGAAGTAAGTTTACATGCCTATGGACTTTTTACTCATCGGCACCAACCCGAAATTGCAACACATTTAGGTCAAGAAGTGATCTTTACACCTCATTTAGGCAGTTTTAAACAAGGTATCCACGCCACAATTACTTGCCGAGTAAATGAAGGTGTTACATCACAAGATATCCTCAAAGCTCTAAATAAATATTACAAAAATAAGCCTTTGATTAGAATTTATCAAAAAGATTGGCCAGCATTAAAATCTGTCATTGGTTTGCCTTATTGTGATATTGGATTTGTATTAAAAGATCGTCATTTAATATTAATTTCTGTTGAAGATAACTTATTAAAAGGCGCAGCAGCACAAGCTGTGCAGTGTATGAACATTCGATATAATTTTGATGAAACCACGTCATTATTATAAAAATGAGTAAATTATTTCAAAAGCTCTGTACAAAATTTTTAATGAATTAAAAGTAGGTTAAATTAATAGGAAACTAAAATGAAACCATTAATTATAAAACTTGGAGGCGTATTGCTCGACAATAAAGATGCCTTAAGTAAATTATTTGACGTTATTAGTGAGTACAAAAAAAATTTTCAACGATCATTAATTATTGTTCATGGTGGTGGTACGGTAGTTGATTCATTAATGGATAGGCTTTCTTTACCCGTAGTCCGTCGCAATGGATTACGGGTAACTCCTGCTGATCAAATTGATGTTATTGTTGGTAGCCTTGCTGGCAGTGCCAATACTACTTTATTGTCAGAAGCAAAAAAACAGCAAATAGCAAGTGTAGGACTCTGTTTAGCTGATGGTAATAGTGTAGAAGTTAAACAAATTTCAGAAGATTTAGGTTATGTTGGTGAAGCCAAAGCTGGCGATCCTACATTAATAAATCTACTTATTAATTCGGGGTACCTTCCCATTATTAGCTCGATTGGTATTACTCAAGCGGGACAAATGATGAATGTTAATGCCGATCACGCAGCGGTAGCACTAGCTAAGACCTTAAATGCAGATTTAATATTATTGTCTGATGTAGTTGGCGTACTTGACGAAAACAAACAACGCATTGAATCATTAACTCAATCGCAAGCGGAGCAACTGATTGCTACAGGTGTTATTACAGACGGTATGGTTGTTAAAGTGAATTCAGCTTTCGAAGCCGCCAAGGCCTTAGGACGACCAATTGATATTGCTAGTTGGAAAGAATCCCACCAACTCATCGAATTATTTAATGGGCAATCAGGCACTACAGGCACAAGAATCATTGCTTAGATATTGAGCAGCTATTATATTAAGCTAGTTATCTATATCTAACAATTAATAAAAAAATGTCTTTAACTCATTTTTATCGTCAGTTAATTTAGAAAGGGTATAACATGAAAAAAAGTGGAACAAAAAAGGTTGTGTTGGCTTATTCGGGTGGCTTGGATACATCAGCAATTATTCCTTGGTTGAAAGAAAATTATGGTGGATGTGAAGTTTATGCCTTTGTTGCTAATGTAGGTCAAGATCCAAAAGAACTAAAAGATGTAGAAAAAAAGGCTAAAGCATCGGGTGCAGTTGCATGTAAAATTGTTGATTTAAGAGAAGAATTTGTTAAAGATTACGTATATCCAGTCTTAAAAACAGGAGCCTTATACGAGGGAACTTATTATCTTGGTACCTCAATGGCTCGTCCAATTATTGCAAAGGCGCAAGTTGAATATGCGTTAGAAGTCGGGGCTGATACACTCTGTCACGGAGCGACAGGTAAAGGCAATGACCAAGTGCGTTTTGAAACAACCTATACTGCACTTGCACCACAACTTAAAGTGATTGCTCCTTGGCGTGAATGGGATCTGCGTTCACGCGAAGCATTAATTGATTATTTAAAAGTTCGTAAAATTCCAACAACTGCAACCGTTGAAAAAATTTACAGCCGTGACGAAAACGCATGGCATATCTCCACTGAAGGTGGTGTGTTAGAAAGCACATGGAACCAAGCTAATACAGATTGCTGGGCTTGGACTGTTTCGCCTGAAGATGCTCCAAACCAACCAGAATTAGTGACCATTGGTATTGAAAAAGGCGAAGTAGTTTCAGTAAATGGGAAAAAATTATCGCCATATAACTGTGTTGCAACATTAAATAAAATTGGTGCAAAACATGGTGTTGGTCGAGTTGATATTATTGAAAATCGCTTAGTCGGTATCAAATCGCGTGGTTGTTATGAAACTCCTGGCGGCACAATAATGATGACAGCATTACGTGGTTTAGAACAATTAATATTAGACCGCGACAGCTTTAAATGGCGTGAACAGCTAGGTATTGAAATGGCTTATGTTGTTTATGATGGACGCTGGTTTGCACCATATCGTCGATCAATTCAAGCTGCGGCTGAAGTTTTGGCACAAGACATGACGGGTGAAGTAGTGGTTAAACTTTATAAAGGTAATGCAACTGCCGTACAAAAGAAATCACCAAATAGCCTATATAATGAAGAATTTGCTACATTTGGTGAAGATGAAGTTTATGATCATAGCCATGCAGGAGGATTTATTCGTCTATTCTCATTATCATCGCGTATACGTGCTTTAAATGAGGAACAGCAAAAACAAACTGCCAAAAAAGCGAAAAAGTAAACGCCAATTTGCAAATATACTAGTGATAATAATAAATATATACAGGCAATGTCCTGTATATATTATTCTTGATTAAATTTAAGTTTATTATAAAAATAAATATATAAAACGAAAATTGAAATTGTACAGCTAATCATTAAGATAACATTCATTTAAGATAATATTGAGGTAATTATGGCATTATGGGGTGGGCGTTTTAGCCAAGAAGCAGATCAACGATTTAAGCATTTTAATGATTCATTACGCTTTGATTATCGTCTTGCAGAGCAAGATATCATTGGCTCAATTGCTTGGTCAAAAGCATTGGTAACGGTTAACGTTATATCTTATGATGAACAAAAAAAATTAGAAAAAGCCTTAAATGAATTGTTACTATTGGTTAAACAAGATCCTAACCAAATTTTACAAAGTGATGCCGAAGACATACACAGTTGGGTTGAACAAAAACTGATTGAAAAAATTGGCGACTTAGGTAAAAAATTACACACAGGACGAAGCCGTAATGACCAATCAACAACCGACTTAAAATTATGGTGTAAAGACCAAATTCCTCATTTAATTAATGCGATAAATCACTTACGCCAATTACTAATTACAACCGCTGAACAGCACCAAAAAGCCATTATGCCTGGTTACACCCACTTGCAACGAGCACAACCAATTACATTTGCGCATTGGTGCTTGGCTTATTTTGAAATGCTAAGTCGTGATGTCAGCCGTTTAGAAGATACATTGCAACGTTTAGATGCTAGTCCATTAGGCTCAGGTGCATTAGCCGGAACTGCCTATCCTATGGATCGTGAGCAATTAGCGCATTGGTTAGGGTTTGCTCAAGCAACTAATAATAGTTTGGATTCGGTGTCTGATCGTGATCACATTCTTGAACTATTAAATAATGCCTCAATAGGTATGATACACCTATCGCGTTTTGCTGAAGATCTTATTATTTTTAATAGTGGTGAAGCCAATTTTGTTGAACTATCAGATCGAGTGACCTCAGGATCTTCACTCATGCCACAAAAAAAGAATCCAGATGCATTAGAACTGATTCGTGGTAAAGTAGGGCGGGTTGCGGGTGCATTAACAGGTGCCTTAATGACCTTCAAAGGTTTACCACTTGCTTATAATAAAGATTTACAAGAAGACAAAGAGCATCTATTTGACGCACTTGATACTTGGCAAGAATGCTTAGATATGGCCACACTAGTACTAGAGGATATTAAAATTAACTATACAAATTGCCAAGAAGCTGCCAAACAAGGTTATTCTAATGCAACTGAATTAGCTGATTATTTAGTTGCCAAAGGCATACCTTTCCGTGAAGCTCACCACATTGTTGGCGAAGCAGTTGTTGATGCTATTGCAAAGCAAAAAGCGCTCGAAGAACTTTCGCTTGAAGAACTACAAAAATTTAGCCCAGTTATTGATAATGATGTTTATCCAATATTATTGCTAGAATCATGCCTAGCTAAACGATGTGCCAAAGGTGGGGTTTCACCACAACAGGTAAAATCAGCGATTGAAGTTGCCAAGCAACAACTATTATAAACAGCTATATTAATCTAATAACAACTATACCTGTATTATCTGGTATTTTTATACTGAAACACATAGTTACCTGAAACTTTTTAACAAAAAATCTGATTGTATATCTGTTCATACAGTGTAAAAATAGAGCTCTTTTTGAATGGATTAAAGTGAAGCATAATGAGTAAAAGTTATAATTTTAGTGCAGGTCCAGCAAAATTGCCTGCTGAAGTATTAAAACAAGTTCAAACTGAATTATTAAATTGGCATAATACAGGCGCATCAGTCATGGAATTAAGCCATAGAGGTAAAGATTTTGACGCTTGTGCTATTGAGGCCACCAACGACCTACGAGAAATCTTAAACATTCCAAACAATTACAAAATTCTTTATTGCCAAGGTGGTGCCAGAGCACAATTTGCTGCTGTTCCATTAAATATTTTAGGAAATAAAACCAGTGCCGACTATATTAACAGTGGTTATTGGAGCCAATGCGCAATCAAAGAAGCCAGCAAATATTGCCAAGTGAATGAACAAAATGTTGTTATCAAACAAAACGGACTAACGGCTGTTAAATCTATGTTAGAATGGCAATTAAATGACAATGCTGCCTATGTACACTATTGTCCAAACGAAACAATTGATGGCGTTCAAATCTTTGAAGAACCCAACTTTGGTGACAAAACCGTTGTAGCTGACTTATCATCGTGTATATTATCGCAACCTATTGACATAAATCGATATGGCATAATTTATGCGGGTGCTCAAAAAAATATTGGTCCATCAGGTATTACCATTATCATTGTGCGAGAAGATCTAATTGGCCATGCAAAAAAAATCTTACCATCAGTACTAGATTACAAAATCTTAATGGACAACGATTCAATGTTTAACACTCCACCTACATTTGCATGGTATTTGTCGGGGCTAGTGTTTAAATGGATAAAAAGTCTTGGTGGATTAAAAGCAATGCAGCAACGAAACCAAGCTAAAGCACAATCACTATATCAATTCATCGACCAATCTAACTTTTATCGAAATAATGTTGCAGTAGCAAATCGGTCAATTATGAATGTTACTTTTTTATCACCAAATGAAGAGTTGGATAAAAAATTTGTAAGCGAAGCAACTCAAGCTAACATTATTGGCATTAAAGGTCACCGAATTGCAGGAGGTATGCGAGCATCAATTTATAACGCTATGGATCAAGAAGGCATCAATTATTTAATTGATTTTATGCAGCGATTTGAAAAACAAAATAGCTAAATTAACTCAAAATATTACAAGTTATTACTATCAGCAAAAAGGGAAGGAAAAACTTCCCTTTTTCATTTAATCAGCATTATTTACAGCTATAAACCTCACCAACCATAACCGCATCTGTTGGTGCAATATCAGAAATATATTGCATTGAAGTATCCTGTGCATTATAAATCACATTACCACCCATTGCAGCAGCTTTATTCATCAGGTCAGAAGCCGCATCACGAATAAGCTCACTATGTGTTTTAAGACCAGAAAAAAAACTACTACGACGCCCCTCTGCTTTACCTAATAACTGACAAGAAGCAGCTGGTTTAGTATCTATAAACCGAACTTGACTACCGGCAGAAGTAGTTTGATAGTTAGAACTACTACAAGCACCTAAAAGTAAAGTCGCAACCATCGTAACACCAATGCATAATAATTTTTTTATAGACATAATATTTCCTCAACCAATAAAACAACAATCAATAATAAACTAAATTATTGTAGCAGTTTAATTAAACAAAAAATATCAGTAATTAAACTTGTATAAAATCTAATAAATCACAGGATAATAAATAATCAAACCGACCTATTTTATTAATTAACTATAGCAAATTCGATTTAACTCTATTATAATCGCAACCCTACTAACTAAGTAGCACATCCAAATGGCCCCTTAGCTCAGTTGGTCAGAGCAGTCGACTCATAATCGATTGGTCACTGGTTCAAGTCCAGTAGGGGCCACCATCAATATCATGATTTTAATGTTTAATAAATTTTTTAATTTTTTAAGGGTTAATATCATGAAAAAAAATGCAACAGTGATCACTATAGCCGATACTAAAGGCGGTTCTACCAAATCGACTACAGCAGTTAATATTGCTGCTTTTATAGCTCATGCTGGGTTAAAAACACTATTATTGGATTTTGACTTAGAGCAGCCTACAGCTTGTTCATATTTTCCATTGCAAAAAGAAGCTCCATACGGCGTTTATGAGTTTCTTATAATGCATGAAACAGATTTAGATAAACTAATATCTGCGACAACAACACAAAATTTAGATGTTATGTCATCAAACAGCGTTAGACAAGAAATCGTTTCCCATTTAAACGCTTCGGCCGATGGTATTATCCGTCTAAAATCATGCTTAAAACTTCTCAAAAGTGAGTATGATGTGATAGTCATTGATACAGTCGGAACAATTGATCCCACTGTTAACATGGCAGTACTTGCTTCTGATGTGGTTTTATCTCCGCTAGATCCTTCCATGCCAGGCGTTCGAGAATATCTACGGGGTACTATTTCTAATTTGTTTAGAAGTTTGATTCCTTTCACTGATTACGGAATAGAATTACCTCCTGTTTATACGTTTTTTAATCGAGTAGAAGAAAATAATGATTGCCGTCGTATAAAAGAACTTTTTAATCAACAAATCAAATCTCTGCCACCATTACCTTTTCAAATTACTGTTTTAGATAAAGATATTAAAAAGAAAAATAGTTACAAAGTTGCAGCATCACTCGGTATTGCAGCATTTCAACATTATACCGAACCAACAAATAAAGTAGCTCATCCGTATAAAATAACAAAAGCCCAAGCTCAAAGTATCAAAGACGATATTTATTATTTGTGTCAACACCTATTACCTAGGTACCAGCCACAATTTGATGCATTCATGAAAACCGAAATTGCTCATTAATCGTTTTTATTTCTGTTCACAATAAATAACAAGGTGATTATATGAATAAGCAATTTTATTCTAATGATACTGAGCGATCAGTACTGGGTGCATTATTAATCGATAATAGCCATATTGATGATACATTTGAAATAAAAGTGGATGATTTTTATATACCACAACACAAATTGATTTTTAATTCCATAGTTTCTTTAATTCAAGAAGGTAAGCATGCGGATATTCTGACTGTATCTCAGGCTCTTTCCGAAGAACAACTAAAAAATTGTGGTGGTTTAGCATATTTAGCCGAATTGATTAGAGATACACCGAGAGCAACAAATTTTAAACACTATGCATCAATTTTACGCAATTATACAAAAGCTCGTAGTGCAAATAATATTGCAAAAACATTGATAAAAAATCTCACAAAAGCGTCATTTAGTAATTCAGACAGCAGTAATCAGATTATAGCACAAACTGAATCCGAACTTTTTCAGTTGGGACATGCTGTAGATAATCAAGATGAGCAACTTATACCAGCAATGTTGAATAATATTATGACATTTTTGGAAACGGAGCACTCTCCATTTATTTCAACAGGCTTTAAAAATTTAGATTCTAAAATAGGTGGGTTGGAACCCAAGGAAATTACAATTATTGCCGCAAGACCCTCCATGGGGAAAACAGCATTTCTTATTTCATTGATTTACAATCACATAATAGCTCTTAATGATAATCCTAATTTACCTATACAACCTATTTTTGTTTTTAGTTTGGAAATGGATGCGCAATCGTTGATGTTGCGATTATTATCAGCATTATCTCATGTACCATTTATCGATATAAAGAATAAAAATCTGGATGATAGTGATTACGGAAAAATTTCTGATGCGATTGCAATTTTATTGAAATTAAAAAATATTCTGATTATTGATGATAATGCGTATTTAACTCCCAGCATTTTTAGACGTAAAGTTCAGCGTTATACACGCATATATGGTCAACCGATATTTGTTGGTGTTGATTATGTGCAGTTAATGTCATCAGGTGAAAAAAACAATGAAAATCGTGCTGTTGAAGTAGGCAGTATTAGTAGACAACTAAAAATTCACTGCAAGGATTTTAATATTCCGTTGGTTTTGCTTTCACAATTAAACCGGTCTGTAGAATCTCGTTCTGATAAACGTCCGCTTTTATCTGATTTAAAAGAATCTGGTAGCTTGGAGCAAGATGCTACAACAGTGATATTGCTATATCGGGATGAGGTCTATAACGAAAACAGTCAATTTAAAGGAACTGGTGAATTAATTGTGGCCAAAGCCCGTAATGCAGCTACTGGTAAAGTAGCAGTCAAATTTGATGGGCCATATATGCATTATCAAAATTTAGCTTAAGGAAAATATTAATATTATGGTAGAACAAAAATCATCTGTTGATGTTATGCGTGAACGTATGTCTACAGGTTTCCCAGACGGTGATCGGGCAACAACTAAAATTACATTGAATGAAATGCCTATGCGAGTAAATCTTGACGAATTAAGACCTAGTCAGGTATTACCACGCTTGAAAAAAAATGAATTATATGAAGATATTAAAGAATCTATTCGAAAAAAAGGACTTGATCATGCTCCTGCTATTACAAAAATGCCAGGAGAGGAAGGGTATGTAATTTCTGATGGGGGAAATACACGATTACAAATTTTGAAAGAGTTGTATGAAGAAACTGGTGATAAACGTTTTTATACAATTAATTGTATTTTCAGACCTTGGGGCGGAGAGCTGAAATCCATTGTTGGACATTTAACCGAAAATGGACTGCGTAGCGATTATACATTTATAGAAAAAGCATTGGGCGTTTCAAAAAGTAAAACCTTATATGAAAAGGAAGCTGGCAAACAATTATCTTCACGAGAATTGAGTGAGTGTTTAAAAAATCATGGATATCCTATTTCACATACATTGATCAACAAGATGCTAAATACAGTTGATTATTTGTATCCTCATATTCCTGAGATTCTAAAGTTAGGGTTAAGTCGAAATCAAATTGAAAAAATTCTAATGTTAAGAAGTATATGTTGGGATTTATATAAACGTTCCGAAAAATATGATGATGACAATGCTTTTGTTGAAGGTTTTAATTTAGTATTAAGTGAATTTGATTATGAGCCAGAATTATTTAGTTATGAACGTTTACAAGACGAGATGTTTGGTTATTTTGCGAAATTGTTAGGAATTAGCTATCAGCTTTTTGAATTTGAATTAGAGGAAAAAAAACATAAAGGGATAAAGAAAAACTTGCCACCAATTGATGTTAGCAAAAATGTTGGACAAGGTGGGGAAGATAAATTGGAAGTTGTTCCAACATTAAAAGGTCAATTGCAACAGGATATTTCATCAGAAACTAATGTTAGTAGCCAACAATCAACTAAAATTGACCCAATTTCATTAAAAAGAGAGATAAATCCAACAATCATATCCGATGATGAGCCTGAATCGGAAACTGCTTCTTATACTATTTTACCTAATGGTGATATTACTGTACATGACGGGGCTGATGTTAAATCAGTGATGGAAGACATAATTAAAAGTACTGATTTAACTAAAATTAATCCACATGCTTATAGTCTCAGTGCTAATTTAAATACATATGGGAAAACGGAAAGAACACCTATTTTAGATATTTGGAAACTGCAAGAAGAAGCTACTAATTATGAATATGTTTTTCGAGATATTGCAGGGCATGTACTTGATATTTTTGATGAGCTAGGCATCAATAACCAATCTTTTGCATTTTCAATTGACGATAAAGATAAATCAAAATTACCCATTATTGCATTTAATCCTCTCTCTACAGAAGATGAAGTAGATAGCAAAAAACGCACCGCATATAAACTATTATTATCATTACTTACAAAACAGATAGAAGAACCAATTAGTATGCATTATTTAATCACTGAATTCAATGATTTTTTAGTAATTAAATTTTTACGAATTATTCGATTGTTCCGAGTTTATAACGAGTTTTTAAATCAACAACATTAAATATAGGGCATATCATGGTAAGTGTTAGTAATAATATAAATTTGGCGATCCTGAACATGGTTCATAATTTTATTAATGAAGGAAAGATTCACTCATTAATTGAAATGGGATTTACAATTGAACACTTAAAACAAATGAAAGAATTGAGTTATTCACAAGTTACTTATATTGCAAACTCACCTGTGCTATTGATTCAAGTTACTATAGATACAAAATTATTTGATGTTGTACTTGCAAGAGCAAAAGAATTTGAAGAAAGAAGCCATATTATTGACAAAGCACATTCACTAGGCGCATCTATAGAAATTTTAAATAAATATTTTGGGTTATCAACATCTGATATTAGTTGTTCCAGAAAACTAAAGGATTTAACTGTATCAAAGGGGCGTTTTAGGAAACCAGACGAAGCCGAAAAAATAGTTATTTGGGAACAATGGCAGCTTAAAAAAAATGAAAATCCAGATGTTGTAATAAACGATGATTTGAATCGTTTATTAGTTTATATGGATATTACTCAGCATGTTTCGATGATGAGCGATGATAATACTGAGCCTTTAACATTAACATCGGTAATTAAAGAGCTAGAGCCATTAATTAATTCAAATAGTTTGTAAATATTATGGTAGATTTTGAAAATCAAATTAGCGTATTACGTAATGCATTAGTTGAGCAGAAAACAAATAGCATTTCTTCTGATGAAAAGATTGCCATGTTTTTTGCAGGTCATCAATATGACTCAATGCCTCGCGCATTATTAGAAGATGATTCAATTACATCATTAGATAAATATGCTTGGCAACGGTTGTATATTGAATTACAAAAATACAGGCACAATAACTACTTTCCAACTTACGATAATTTACAAAAGTTGTGGGGGAACCTAGGCGGTACATTGTCTAGAAAAACTGTACGAGAAATACTTTCTAGATTAGTTTTATCAGGCTGGTTGTCATTTAGAATGATTAGAAGTAGTAATGGTCAAATTATGGGTAATATTTATATTCTTCATAATACAGCACTGCCTCTTGAAAAGATTATTGATGACAGTGTTATACACATTTTAACATCATTGTTAAATAAAAGTAGCATTACAAAATCATTAGCGATACTTGCATACAATCTAATCAACGAATATATCAATAAAAGCACTCAATCTGACAAAAACATTTTCTTGCACATTAACGATTCAAAAAATGAAAGCAATATAAATTACAAGTTTAATAATATTGCATCATCGTTACTCACTCACTTACAAAATTTATTAAGTTCCCAAAAGAAACTAAGTGAAAAAACACCAAGTTCCCAAAAGGAACTAAGTGAAAAACAACTAAGTTCCAAAAGTGAACTAAGCCTAAACTCACTAAGTTCCAAAAAGAAACTACCTAAAAAATCATTATGTTATGATTCCCCTAGTAGTACTACTAGTAGTAGTTTATATAGTAGTACTACTAATAGTAATGTTTTTTTAGATTTAAATGTTCCAGACAATATTAAAGCTAATCTTGGTATTCAAGGATTGAATGATGTTATCAGTGCGATAAATAAAAATAGTTTAGACATACAAATTGCCAATAATGTATTAAAAACTATCTCGATGAAAGATATTACTAAAATTAAAAATATGACTGCTTATCTTGTAACAAATATACAAAAAGCCGCTCGGGGTGAATATAACCTCATTTCAACGAGTAATCAGGGAACCACAGCAGATGAGGATCCTAGCAAACAGGAAATTTCAAGAGTCTTACCTGTTGAGAAGAAGATGATTAGCAAAGAAGAAATAGAACAACTCTTGAATCCATTAAAAAACATGTTATGTGAGGTTAATCCTTAATGTTACGGGGGGTTACAGCTAGCTGAGTAGTCCAATTACTGTAACGGGGGGTTACAGCTAGCTGAGTAGTCTAATTACTGTTACGGGGGGCAACAGCTAGCTAAGTAGTCTAATTACTGTTTACTGTAACGGGGGGTTACAGCTAGCTGAGTAGTCCAATTACTGTAACGGGGGGTTACAGCTAGCTGAGTAGTCTAATTACTGTTACGGGGGGCAACAGCTAGCTAAGTAGTCAAACTACTGTTTACTGTAACGGGGGGTTACAGCTAGCTGAGTAGTCCAATCACTGTAACGGGGGGTTAC
>NZ_LZHB01000074.1:0-424 GCF_001690345.1 Gilliamella sp. Gris3-2 | reverse complement strand
TAATACAAAAGTTAACCATCTTTCATTTATTTTCATAACTCTATTATCCTAGAAAAATTTAATCCTGAAATATTAAAAAACAAATATTATTTACATAAAATGTAGAAATTGTTTACGTGTTATCCGCAGTAATTTGTAATGAATATGCATAAAAAAACAAAATTAGCGTCTTATTATAAACAATAGATATGATGTTTATATCATAAAGAAGAAATAACTGCCACTGATTTGATTAAACGCTTATCGCTTGCTGAGTGGAGTAACGTCAAAAGGAGACCAAACTGACTGTTCCCATTGTATGAAGTTATTAGTTAGAATTTCTTTTATGTAATTTTCAAATTTAGAATTAAAGTATTTATCAGATATTATTGTTATTTCAAGAGTATAATGTTCATCACATAATAATTGACTAAGCCTATCAATT
>NZ_LZHB01000073.1:0-48412 GCF_001690345.1 Gilliamella sp. Gris3-2 | reverse complement strand
TCGTCTTATGGAATCGCTCACAAATACCGTTATTTTGTGGGCTGTAGGCTTTGGTCTTGGTGTGTTCAATATCTTCTAGATTAAGATAAAGTTCATAAGCATGGCTCTCCTTATGGCCATTATATTCCGTCCCTCGGTCGGTAAGAATGCGTAAAAGTGGCACTTGTTCGCTGTCAAAGAAAGGAAGGACTTTATCATTGAGCATATCGGCAGCAATCAGACTGTTTTTCTCTGTATAGACTTTAGCAAAAGCGAGTCTGGAATAGGTATCAATAAATGTTTGTTGGTATATTTTCCCTATGCCTTTAATGTGTCCTACATAATAGGTATCTTGTGCACATAAATAACCCGGATGATGTGTCTCAATTTCACCATGCGCTTCTCGTGATGCTTTGGCTTTTTCAAGGGTCTGTAATTGATTTTCCGTGAGCACACATCCTTCTTGTGCCACTTTGGTTTCTAGGGCTATTATGCGTTTTTTAAAACTTTCTAAATCATGACGTAGCCAAATAGAGCGTACACCACTCCCTGACACCATGATGCCTTCTTGGCGGAGTTGATTGGCAACTCGATGTTGCCCATAAGCTGGATATTCATAGGCCATATTGACAACGGCTTGCTCTATATGTGGCTCTACCCGATTTTTTTCGATAGGCTTTTTACGACTAATTTCTTGAAGCGCAAGCTCTCCCCCTTGCTCATACAGTTTTTTAAAGCGATAATAGCTATCTCGACTGTATCCCATGAGTTTGCAAGCTTGTTGAACGTTACCGAGTTGTTTAGCTAATTCTAAAAGTCCTAATTTAGGTTTAATAATTTTGGCAGTTTGATTCATTTCTGACTCTCCTTTTGTGTTATAAAATAACTCAAACGTCAGATTAAGTAAAGACTATTACAAATAATGGGTGTTCCTGCCGCCTCATTAATTCGAGGTCTTGGCTATGCGTCGGTAGGCATGATCGCAGCTCAAACAATTTCAGGTATGGCGCATAGCGGTATTGATAACATCCCTAAAGAGGGTACTTGGCTACTTGATAAAGGTGAGCGTGTAGTTGATGCACGAACAAATGCTGATTTAAAAGATTTCTTGCAAACATCAAATAAATCATACAGTAATATAACAGTAAACGTGCCTGTAAATGTTGGTAACGGTGGTTTATCTGAGGATGACGGAAAAGCAGTCGGTAATATGATAAAACAATCAGTACTAACAATTATTAATGAGGAAATGAGACCAGGAGGACTACTAAATCGACGTTGATTTAATGTCTAAAATTTCATACCATTAATTCAAATTTTAAAAGGGTTGATGGTATGAAAAAAATTGTATTTTTGGGGGTAATTGGTTTTACGTTGACAGGGTGCTCATCGTCACCAGTGTCAAATGATGCGGCAGTAAACGTTCCTGAGCAGCGGATATATAACCAAGATATTTTTGTAAAAAAAGAAAATTCAGAAATGGTTATTATAAAAAAAGAGATAAAGGATTTGTAAGTAGCGCTTGCTCTGATTCTCTTTTTGTTGACGGAGTTAAAATTGCTGATTTAAACCCTGTGGAAAAAGTTGTTATTTATCCGCTCTTAGGGAAAAGAATTTTTAGCATGATGGCAAATGGGGTTTGTGGCGGAGGGATAGTTGAAGTTGAAGGGGATGTTGAGAAAAGTCAAGTTTTAACATATAGGATTGCTCATTCCTTAAATGGCGGATATGGTATTTATAGAACGGCGTTCTAAATAGACTAATCATTTATAGGAGAATGATGTGAAAAAATCATTAATTTTAGTAGTTATTGTTTCTTTTCTTTCTGGTTGCTCAACAACTCCTCTTTCATTAAATGAAATAAAGGATGTACCGAGGGAGAGAATATTTGGCTATCAAAATAAAGTTGATAATTATGCTAATTTAGTATTAATAAGAGACAAAGGTCTAGTTGGAAGCGGTTGTTATATAAATGTATTTATTAATGGTCAAGAAGTCGCTGAATTAGAAACAAAAGAGCGTGTTTCACTGTATGCGCCAAGTGGCAACATAATAATAGGCTCATCTCTTCAGGGAAGTGGATTATGTAGCTTTAATCCTCCACGCCGTGAACGTGAATTTTCTTTTAAAGATGGTGAAAGAAAAGTGTTCAGATTATCTATAGATCAAAATGGAAATACAGATATAACACCAACAACTTTATATTAAAGCCATTTATAAGGAAACAGTATGAAAAAATTATTATTATTAACGTGTTTAGGTTTTATTTTCTCTGGTTGCAGTGTTCATCACCAATTTAGTGATAGGCTGTCTTATCAATCATTAAAGCAAATAAAATCAGAGATACATATAACTCAAAAAGAAAGCTTAGATATTACATGGGTTCCTAGTGATTTTACGTCACGAATTGATATACAAGGGGCATCAGGGTTTCTTGGTAGTGGGACTCGTACTAGAATCCCGATCGGCATTGGTCTTTCATCAAGAATTGAAGAAGCAATTAGCACGTACGCAGATTTAAATTCTGACGGTAGAAAGTTAACATTAATAGTTAATAATGCTAAAACAAAATTCACTTATGGAGCAACGAATATTGATAGTGCGAGTGTATATTTAAATGTAACATTTGAATTGTCAGGCAATAGGTGGACTAAAGAATTTTCTACTAAGCAGAATGATAGCGGTGTAAAAGATGCAAAAGTTACTTCGGTTATTGAGTATGCGTGGGATCAGATAGCTTTAGATGTAGCTAGAGAAATAGCTACACACTTATAATCAAATCAAACCCTCGCAAGAGGATTTGATTTAACGAGCTTTAATTTGTAATAGTCTTTACTTAATCTGACGTTTGAGTTATTTTATAACACAAAAGGAGAGTCAGAAATGAATCAAACTGCCAAAATTATTAAACCTAAATTAGGACTTTTAGAATTAGCTAAACAACTCGGTAACGTTCAACAAGCTTGCAAACTCATGGGATACAGTCGAGATAGCTATTATCGCTTTAAAAAACTGTATGAGCAAGGGGGAGAGCTTGCGCTTCAAGAAATTAGTCGTAAAAAGCCTATCGAAAAAAATCGGGTAGAGCCACATATAGAGCAAGCCGTTGTCAATATGGCCTATGAATATCCAGCTTATGGGCAACATCGAGTTGCCAATCAACTCCGCCAAGAAGGCATCATGGTGTCAGGGAGTGGTGTACGCTCTATTTGGCTACGTCATGATTTAGAAAGTTTTAAAAAACGCATAATAGCCCTAGAAACCAAAGTGGCACAAGAAGGATGTGTGCTCACGGAAAATCAATTACAGACCCTTGAAAAAGCCAAAGCATCACGAGAAGCGCATGGTGAAATTGAGACACATCATCCGGGTTATTTATGTGCACAAGATACCTATTATGTAGGACACATTAAAGGCATAGGGAAAATATACCAACAAACATTTATTGATACCTATTCCAGACTCGCTTTTGCTAAAGTCTATACAGAGAAAAACAGTCTGATTGCTGCCGATATGCTCAATGATAAAGTCCTTCCTTTCTTTGACAGCGAACAAGTGCCACTTTTACGCATTCTTACCGACCGAGGGACGGAATATAATGGCCATAAGGAGAGCCATGCTTATGAACTTTATCTTAATCTAGAAGATATTGAACACACCAAGACCAAAGCCTACAGCCCACAAAATAACGGTATTTGTGAGCGATTCCATAAGACGATGAAAACAGAATGTTATGATATTTTATTTCGACGTAAGATTTACACGCAATTGAGTGAAATACAAAACGATATTGAGCAATGGCTTGAGTTTTACAATCGAGAAAGAGCACACTCTGGAAAATATTGTTATGGGAAGACACCATGGCAAACATGGAATGATGCAAGAGGGTTGGTTAAGGAAAAGCAATTGGAGAATTTATTTTGCTCATCGGACACGCATTTTGTTAAAATGAAGACCGATGAGTAATATGTGTCTGTCAGATTAAGTTTGAGCTACTACAAATTACCTGATCATTTAATACCTATTGTTCTTTTTGCACTAGCAACAGGTTTAAGAATGAGTAATATCACAGGCCTTTTGTGGGAAAATGTTGATATTAAAAATCGTCATGCATGGGTTAACATCGGTAGTGGGAAAGTAAAGACCAAAGGTATTGGTATTCCATTAAACAGTGTTGCATTGTATGTTTTAGAAAATTTGCAAGGCAAACACCCAACCAATGTTTTTACTTACAAAGGTAATCCAATAAAGCGTGCTAATTCAAAAGCATGGAGAAACGCTCGTAAAAGAGCTGGTCTATCCCATCTTAGATTTCACGATTTAAGGCATGTTTGGGCAAGCAGACACTCCATGAATGGCACTCATCCACACGCGCTGCAGGATTTAGGAGCGTGGAGTAAAGCTGATACAGTTAGAAGATATGCCCACTTATCTTCTAGGCATTTACTATTAGCTTCGGAAAATGCGCTATCAGAAAGTGTCACAAATTTGACACAAAGAGTATTGCAATAGAAAAGCACTTTCGTAGAGTGCTTTAATTGATTGATATTCTTAATGAATTGGCGGAACGGACGGGGCTCGAACCCGCGACCCCCTGCGTGACAGGCAGGTATTCTAACCAACTGAACTACCGCTCCGCTTTATTTGATAGTTTTAACGTTGTAACGTTAAAGTAGGCGTGATATTAAAGATTATTTTTATTCTCGTCAATTAAATTTTTAAAATATGTGATCAATTGAATACAAAACAATCATTAATTTATATTCCACAATGCTCCTCCACTTTTTTTGTCAATTTTTTTTAAAATAATCTCATGTTCAGAAAGTTCATGTCTTGTGGCTCTGATTACTTTCAAAGGCACACCATTACGTTCTACTCTTTTAATTGAATTAGATTCTGATAAAGATGAGTTATTATCTTCAGAACTAAAAGACAATGTCGTTTGCCCACCTGTCATAGCTAAATAAACTTCAGCTAAAATCTCAGCATCTAATAATGCCCCATGCAATGTTCGGTGGGAATTATCTATCTGATAACGTTCACATAACACATCTAAATTATTACGTTTACCTGGAAACAAACGCCTTGCCATAGCCAAGGTATCAGTAATAATACAATGATCAGCTGTTTTAAAATCCAGACCACAAAGACGAAATTCATAATCCATAAAACCTACGTCAAATGATGCATTATGGATAATTAACTCGGCACCATCTATAAATTTAATAAAATCGTGAGCAACATTTTTAAATATAGGTTTATCTTTAACAAAATCATCACTGATTCCATGCACTTTAAATGCATCTTCATCAATTAAGCGTTCGGGGTTTATGTAAACATGAAAATGGTTACCAGTTAAACGTCGATTAATAATTTCAACAGCGCCAATTTCAATAATCTTATGTCCTTCATAATGATTATTACCTTCTTGGTTCATACCTGTCGTTTCAGTATCTAATACAATTTGTCGTGTAGAATTATGGATCACTTTCTTCTCTTTTATATCAATCGTTGGGAAAAACTTTTATTTAGTGGTATAGTCTAGCACCAAAATCCCTTAAAGTTGATACATTCAAAAATTAATATAGTCCTTAATTTATTTAAGTCACAGAATTACAGTAAATGAATTAATAAAAAATTTAAATAGTCATAAATGAAATTAAAAAGATGTTAAAAAAAATTGAAATATATACTGATGGCTCTTGCCTAGGTAACCCCGGTCCTGGTGGTTATGCTGCAATTTTAAAATATAAAACAAACGAAAAAATATTATCAGAAGGTTTTTTTAAAACTACGAATAATCGTATGGAATTATTAGCTGCAATTGTTGCTTTAGAGCAATTAAAGCAGCCTTGTCAAATTGAATTATATTCTGATAGTCAATATTTGCGAAATGGAATTATTAATTGGATACATGGTTGGAAAAAAAATGGTTGGAAGACCGCCAACAAAAAACCAGTAAAAAATGTTGATTTATGGAAAAGACTTGATCAAGTAGTACAAACTCACAAAATTGAATGGATTTGGGTAAAAGGTCATGCTGGGCATATTGAAAACGAGCGTTGTGACATTATAGCTAAAACACAAGCTCAATCCCCTACACTACAAGATACTATATTTGAACAATGCATAAATGGTTAATGTATTAATTAAATATTTTTATTCAATTTTAAAAAGTTTATTTGCTTTTAACGACATAATTTATAATTAATGGTAAAAAATTAAAATGTATAAACTACATAGCATTGCATCCTTAAAGGATAATTATATTTGGATTCTAACCAATGCCAGTAACCAAGCCATAATTATCGATCCTGGGGAAGCCGAACCTGTTATTAATTATATTAATAAGCATAAATTAATACCCCTTGGAATTTTACTTACTCATCACCATATTGATCACACTGGAGGAGTAAACGAATTAAAAGCTCAATATCAAGATATTGAAGTTTACGGTCCAAGTGAAATCAATTTACCAATTAATTATCTTATCAAACAAGATAAAGTATGTATTGGTGATTTTAGTTTTGAAGTTATAGAAGTACCAGGGCACACTCTTGGTCATTTGGCATATTTTTGCAGGCCCTATTTATTTTCCGGAGATACTTTATTTTCAGCCGGTTGTGGAAGGATTTTTAAAGGTACTCATGAACAAATGTTAAATTCTTTAAAACAATTAAAACAACTGCCTAATGATACTTTAATCTGTGCAGGTCATGAATATACTTTATCAAATTTAGCATTTGCGTCCCAAATGCTGCCCGATGACAAAAATATCGAAAGCTATTTAGATTCGATTTCTAATAAATTAATAACATTACCGTCTAATTTATCTGACGAAAAAAAATTAATTTATTTTACGATGTCATGAAACTAAATTACAAAATAAGTTCAAAATTAATAATGAATTAGAATTGTTTGTTTTTTTAGAAGCCAAAAAGATATTTTTTAGGTATAATGCCAATCTTAATTTAGGTAAAATTTACGGACTAATGAAAAAGTTATTAATATTTACAGCGTTATGTTTGTTTTTAATCGCATGTCAGCATCATGGACCACGATATAATCCTGTTGTTAGAATAAAGTATTCAAAAAACACAGCTAATAATACAAATAGTTCCAGTAATTATGTATCTATCACTCAAAATCCATGGCAATATATGCTGAATCAGATTGAGGCTAATGTTCCAGAAAATAGTCGCGTTAGCGCGGAAAGAGAACGATTATTACGTAATCCTAAAGGTTTTGAAGCCGTTGCGTTACGTTCAGAGCCTTATGTTTATTACATTATTAATCAGCTTCATAAAAATAACTTACCTGCTGAGCTAGCTTTAATTCCTCTTATTGAAAGCGCTTATGACCCACTTGCTACATCCTCTGCTCAAGCTGCAGGATTATGGCAATTTGTTCCTATTACAGCTAAGGAGTATGGACTACAGCGAAGTAGTTCGTTTGATGCTCGTCGAGATCTAATTGCATCGACTAATTCAGCTATTTCACTTTTACAAAATTTAAATAAGCGTTTTGATGGTGATTGGCTATTGACCTTGGCTGCTTATAATGCAGGTGAAGGTCGAGTAAGAAAAGCCATTGAGAGAAATCAGGCTAAAGGTTTACCAATTAATTATTGGTCGCTAGACTTACCAACAGAAACTATGCACTATGTGCCTAAAATTTTAGCAATTATTGATATTGTTAAGAATAATAAACGATATGGAATTAAATTACCTGATTGTAATTATGAAAATTCACTCGTTAGAATTGATATATCAAAAAATATTTCTCTTGCTAAAATTGCTAAATACTCAGAACTATCACTTGATGAGTTAGCTACTTATAATGCTGGATATGTGCAACAAACAGTAAATGGCCCTTTCCATTTGCTTGTTCCTTATGCTCATGCTAAAAGTTTATTCAAAAAGCTACAAGCAGAAAACCTTGTTGTGAATGAAATTACAGAGCTTTTACAAGATACTCCTCGTTCTAATATGGCGTTTGAATTTAGAACAAGTTTTATTCAAAGTAACAGTATAGTAAGTAAGGATAGTTTTTCCAAAAATGTAAAAAAGATTGTTTATCTTGTTAAAGCAGGAGATAGCCTCTACTCTATAGCTCAAAATTATCGTGTGAAAATTACCGATATCTTGCAATGGAATAATCTAAAGAATTCTAGAGTTCAAGAAGGTGATATGTTGACAATTAATCTTGTCAACGCAAATCCAATCTAAAATTTACTAATAAAGGATTATGATCTGATGCGGTTGTGCTAATAATTTCAGCCGCATTAAGTTGTAATCCTCGATAAAAAACAAAATCAAGTGGTCTGCCCATAAATCTCTTTCGAACATCTACTGAAAAATTAACCGGCTTAAGTTCAATTGAACGGACAAAATGATACAACAAATTTAATCGTTGCCGACTCCATGCATTAAAATCACCGGCCAAAATCACTGGACCAGTATGCTCTTTTATATGATTTAATAGCATGTGTATTTGCTGGCGATAAACTTTTACGCCAATACTAAAATTTACGGCATGAATATTAGCAACTAATAACTGTTGTTTGGAATTGCTAATAGGATAAATAGTAATTAAAGCAGATTTAGGGACACGGATTAATGGTTCTTTTTCTCTAAAAGAAAAAAGTGAGGTTGGCAAAGTGTCTGAAATTGTCATGACTCCAGCATAAATATCGTTAAAACAATATGCTGGAACATGATCCGCAATTTTATTGTGTTGTGAAATAAAATTTAGTAACGGCGATGTTGTTTGAGCTTCTTGTAACAAAATAAGTTTAGTCTTATCAACATAGTTTTTGAGTATATCAATGCAATCAGCCCTTTTTAGTTTAAAAATATTCCAAACTAAAATAGAAAACGATGTTTGATCAATTAATGGCGTATTAACTACTATTGATTGATTAGGTAAAACCAACTCAACTTTGTTATCTGCCTGATAACGTAAAGTATAACAGCGCTTTTTAAACATTTTTGGCGTTCAATTTTTCCAAATATTCATCAAAAGATAAAGTATCTCCTTGCTCTTTCTTTATCTGTTTCTCAATAGATAAATGGCGTTGTTGTACAAAATCGCCTTCAGTTAATAATGCTAAAGGTTCTACCATAAGTTGTTTTTTATATTGATTTGCTAAAGCTAAACCAAATTCAGCTGTACCTAAATCACTTATCGCTTGCAATGTTCTTGCTGATAAAGTTAATTCTGGTTGATCAAACATTAAATCTAGACGTTCACAAACATTACGATAACGCTGCATATCATCTTGATGATCTAAAACATCAGCAACACGTAACAAATCTTTAAATAATTCGTGACCAACTTTAGATAATGGCTCTCGATTACTTTCACAACCAATACCAATCTCAAGTCCTGGTTTTCGCCCTTCTATTATGACTTTATTCCAATTCAATTTAGCACATTCAAGTTCTTTACTACTCATCTCTGGTGCTGGTGCTAGTGCACACCAAATTAAAAATAGATCTATAAAACGTATTTGATCTTCAGTAATTCCTATTGGCGAAAATGGGTTAACATCTAATGCTCTTACTTCAATATACTCAATACCACCACGCAAAAGTGCATCCGATGGAGATTCCCCTGCCATTGGCACTCGTTTAGGTCGAATAGGTGCGTAAAACTCATTTTCAATCTGTAATACATTATCATTTAATTGGCGATAATGCCCATCTGCTTTAATTCCCAACTTAGCAAAATCTACAGACTTTGTGCGCGTTGCACGTTTTAGTCCCTCAACATATGTATTTAAATGGTTAAAAGTAATACCAAGCTGTTTTTGAGCATTATTGGTGTATCCAATATCACTTAATCTTAAAGAAGTTGCATAAGGCAAATAGCAATTGCCATTTGTTTGTTCAATAAAGGCTTGTGCTTTAACTGGATCTTGAATAAATGAAGAACACATTGATGGCGATGCACCAAATAAATAAGGAATAACCCAACCAAAACGATAATAATTTCGTATTAAGGTAAAATAACCTTCAGAAATTACAGCTTTGCCTTCTTCAGTATTTTTAACCCCTTCTCTTGCTTGCCAAAATGCAGTTGGTAGTGAAAAATTATAGTGAACACCTGAAATGGTCTGCATCATTGCACCATAGCGGTTTTTCAATCCTTCACGATAAATCGTTTTAAAGCGACCTTCATTAGAAGTACCATATTGAGCAAGAATAATATCTTTTTCGTTTGCAACAAAACAAGGCATACTTAAAGGCCACATCATTTCATCACCAATATTTACGCTAGCATAACGATGCAAATCGCGCAAAAACGTCAACATATAATCAATATTAGTATTAACTGGCGTGATAAATTCTAACATTGATTCGGCAAAATCAGTTGTTATCCAAGGGTGGGTTAACGCAGCACCAATTTTTGAAGGAAATGGCGTTTTTGACAATGATCCATCAGGCAAAATACGTAAAGTTTCTCGTTCAATACCACGTTGAATACCTTGTAAAATGGTGTAGTGTTTTTCTAACCAACTAAGTGCTTTTGAGACATCAGGAATCATATTTTGCGCTTCCTTAAAATGTAGTTATTTAATATTTATATTAACATAATTTAAAATTATGCGATGGGCTAATTTATGACAACACTTGGAATAAATTAGTATTATACGCCGTAACATAGCAATCCTAAAAACTATAATTTACTATTTTTATTACAAAAAATTCGATCTTAAATACATGGCAACTTAAAAAAATAACAGCTATTTCATGGATAGGAAATAGCACATATAATATTTATCATAAATCTATTTTATTTATAATCGTTGCAATAAAACTAATACTTCCATATGTGAAGTATGCGAAAACATGTCAAATAATTTTACTTTTTGGATTTGATAATTTGGCAGTAACATTAAATCATCAACTAATGAAAATAAGTTACAACTTGAATACATAATATAATTAGGTGCCATTTGTTTCAAATACTGCATAAGTACTTTACCTGCCCCTCGTCTTGGGGGATTTAGTAAAACTAAATCCGGTACATTTTTTTGAGCTGTAGCGTATTGTGTTGCGTCAAATGCTTTGAAGTTTAATTGTTTAAAACCTAATTTTTTTGCTGATTTAGTTGCACACTCAATTGCGTCTGAATTAATTTCAATACCTGTAAGGCTAATATTTTTCTCAGCAACAAGGTTAGCACAACTTAACCCAAAACCACCTACCCCACAAAACATATCCCAAATAGAATGAATAGGTAAATCTGTGACCCAGTCACTTGCTGTTTTATAAAGGCTGCTGGCAACATATGGATTTGTTTGAAAAAAGCTTTTAGGTTTAATAAAAAGAGGAGTGTTATTTAAAGTTATCGGAAGAAATGAATTATCAGTTAAGACTATTTCTTCTTCACCTTCTAAAATAGCCGCATGATTTGGTTGAATATTTATCGAGATTACGTCTAAGTTTTGAATTTTGTCTTGTAATTGTTTAATAGAATCATTTATTTTAGCAACAAACTTGTGTGATTTTAAAACAAATCGCAACATAAAGTTGCTCGTACTCTCAATTTTACTTTCAGTAATTATAACAAATTTCAACTCCCCTTTACGCTTATTGATATTATAAGGAATAAGCCCTTGTTTACGAATGAAAGTTCGAACAAGTTTTAAGATATTTTGCATACTGTTTGAGTAAAGAGGACAATCGCATAAATCGACGGCCTCATTCCCCGTTTGTATACCTAAAACGGGCTTTTCAACACTACCTAACACTGCCATCTTTGCTTTATTACGAAAAGCGGTTTCATGACTAGCAAAAGGTTCTTCAACCTTGTTTGGTTTAAATTGGATTAATTGTTGTAATAACTTATTTTGTTTTTCTGCCAGTTGTACATGATAAGGATGTTCAATCCATTGACAAGATAAACACTTTTTTTGTTGGTAAAAGCGACATTGCATTGCGATTAAAGCCTTTTTATAATGGGTATAATTATATACAGAATATCGAACGAATATAACAATAGTTTTGAATTTTATACTAAAACACATATTTTCCTGAAACTTTTTTACAAAAAAATTATAGGAATATAAGAAAAAGATATAATTAATTCTCTGGTATAATTTGACGAAATAGCGCTGTATGATAGGATATTGTCATTAATATTAAAGGAAAAAATTAATGTCTATAAAGTTAAAAACCCCTGCTGAAATTGAAAAAATGCGTATAGCAGGCAAACTCGCTGCTGAAGTTTTAGAAATGATAGAGCCTTATGTTAAACCTGGTATTACTACAGGTGAACTAGACAAGATCTGTTATGAACATATCGTCAATGTCCAAAAAGCTATTCCGGCTAATATTGGTTATCATGGTTATCAACATACTAGTTGTATTTCAATTAATGATGTGGTTTGTCATGGTATTCCAAGTTTTGACAAAAAGTTAAAAGATGGCGATATTCTAAATATTGATGTGACAGTTATTAAAGATGGTTTTCATGGCGATACCTCTAGAATGTACATTGCTGGTAAGCCAACTATCACAGGTGAAAAATTATGCCAAGTTACACAAGAGAGCCTTTACGAGGCGATTAAAATTATCAAACCTGGCATTCGTTTAAAGGAAATTGGTAAAACGATACAAAAATATGTCGATAAGTTTGGTTTTTCTTCAGTTCGGGAATATTGTGGTCATGGTATTGGTGAAGTCTATCATGACGAACCTCAAGTTTTACATTATGACGCTGATGACGGCGGTGTAATTTTAAAACCAGGAATGACCTTTACCATTGAACCAATGATAAATACGGGTGATTGGCGTACTCGTACCATGAAAGATGGCTGGACAGTTAAAACCAAAGATCATGGACTTTCGGCTCAGTATGAACACACAATCTTGGTTACTGAAAATGGAGTTGAAGTCTTAACATTACGCAGTAACGAAGATTTTCCTCGCATTATTGAACACTAAATAAAGTGGATTCAACAATAGTTTATTGTTGAATCCACTTTATTAAATTTCATAAATCTTAATATAATAAAGTATACAATTTACGTCGATAACTACTAGCTAACGGATTACTTGTTCCTAATGCCGCCAATAAATCGAGTAATGTTTTCTTCACTTGCCCGTCACCAGCATTAAGATCTTTTGTCAATGGTTTGAATAACAACTCTAATGCTTCCTCATGACGTCCTACATGCATTAATTGGGAAGACAATTGAATCATTAGTTCAACGTTATCAGGATGTTGAGCAAATTCTGCCTGTAATTGTTGTAGTTCTGGTGAATTAGCCGCTTGTTCAAGTAATTCAATTTCGGCTTGTAATCCATGATAGCTTGAATCTTGATCTTGTAGCGGAATAGTTGCCAGCACTTCTTTTGCTTCACTTAGCTGTTTAAGTTCAATTTGTGATTTTATTAGCATTAATGCAATATCGGTTCTTGGTTTACCCAAATGATCGGTTAGTGATTTCCAGGTTTGCCGTAACAGTGGTAATGCTTCTTCATATTTAGCCTCATGAAATAAATTTTGAGCTTCAATTAATTTAAGCTCATCTTCATTTGGTAGCACTTTTTCTAAAAAAGTTTTAATGGTTTCTTCGGATTGAGGACCTTGAAAGCCATCAACAGGTTGACCATTTTGAAATAAATAAACAGTTGGAATGGCCCGCAAACCAAATTGAGCAGCCAGCATTTGCTCTTCATCGCAATTAACACTTGCCAAAATAAATTGACCATGATGTTCATTAGCTAATTTAGTTAAAGTTTGAGTCATTGCTTCATAATTGGGACTTCTTGATGACCAAAAATAAAACAACACAGGGGATTGAGAAGATCTTTTTATAATCTCTTGAATATTTTGTTCATTAACATCAAAAATAAATTGATTTTGCATATTATGTCCTAAGAATACTTTGATTCATTATTTATTTTTTAAAATTCTATCCATTAATCTATCAGGAAGCAAACGTTTAGCAATAGCCGCTATTTTTGTTACTTTTGTTACCCTGTAACGTATTTTGGGAGTTCTATGCTCAAGCGCATGAAATAAGTAAGGTAACAAAGCTTCTGGCGGTAACGTAAATCGTTTGGCAATAGGTGGATTTTTTACAATATTTTCTTTTTCTATTTGATTAACATTATTTGAAAAATACGTTTTTAATGGCCCAGGTTCAATTAAACTAACTTTGATATTGGTATTAGCTAATTCTAATCTTAGTACATCAGACCATGCTTCTAAAGCATATTTACTTGCTGAATAAGCTCCTCTACCAGGAGTGGCAACAATGCCAACAATTGAGCTGGTTTGAATAATACGTCCTTCATTTTCTGCAAGCATTGCAGGAAGTAGTAACTGAGTTAACTGATGTACACCAAAGAAATTGGTTGAGAATTGAGACTCTAACTGCTCTCGGCTAATTGTTGCTAATCGCCCATATACTCCAAAGCCGGCATTATTAAATAATGCATATAATTGTCCGCCTGTCATAGTTAACACTTCTTTAGCGGCTAAATGAACAGAATCAGGATTATCTAAATCAAGTAATACAGTTTCAAATCCTTGTTCAATTAATTTTTGCTGGTCAGACTTTTTGCGACAAGACGCAATAACGCGATAACCACGTTTTTTTAATGCAATGGCTGAAATAAGTCCTATTCCACTTGAACAGCCTGTAATAAAAATTGTTTTCAATTTTTATCTCCGTTTTATTCATATATTGTCAAGCTAATCTTCTGCAATTATGATATCACACTTAAATAGAAGTTACCCAAACTAAGCCAGAGGATCGTATGAAAATCGCTATTATTGCCGCAATGGAAGAAGAAGTTGCCATATTAAAAAGTAAAATTACCCATTATCAAGTTGAACGCCATTTAGGTTGTGATTTTCACCTTGGTCAAATTGCCGGTTGTGAAATAGTTCTACTTCAATCAGGCATTGGTAAAGTAGCCGCAGCTTCAGGCACAACATTATTATTAAATAATTACAAGGTTGATGCCGTTATTAATACGGGTTCAGCTGGAGGACTTTCAACTGAACTCAATATTGGTGACATTATCGTATCAAAAGACGTATTTTATCATGATGCCGATTTAACCGCTTTTGGTTATAAACCAGGGCAAATGTCCGGTTGCCCAGTTGTATTTGAAGCAAGCCAACAATATCAATCATTAGCCAAATCATGTATAAAAAAACAAGGTGTTAATGCAGTTGAAGGCTCAATTGGTAGTGGTGATGCATTTATTAATGGTAAAGATACATTAGAACGAATCAAACAAACCTTTCCAAATGCCATAGCGGTAGAAATGGAAGCCGCAGCAATTGGGCATGTCTGCTGGCTATTTAAGGTACCGTTTGTAGTGGTAAGAGCAATCTCAGATAATGGTGATAATGAATCTGCAATGGATTTTCAGTCATTTTTAAAACTTGCAGCCACACAATCGTCCTTAATTGTTGAATCAATGTTAAGCGAGCTAGCCTAAACTCTTTTCAAAAATAGCATACTGATGTCACAAACAATATTCACTAAACAAGGGTTGACGCCAACCAGTTAATATTTCTGGTACGTCACCTTTTTTATCAATTTTCCATTTAATATATTGATTGATTAATCGCCGTGAAAGTAACAAATCTTGATTAAGCCCTGTTTTTGATGAAATGATTTGAGCCGCTTTTTTTAATTCATCCGAGATCTTCTTGAAATCGGGATAAGTATTAATTCTACGAATAAGTGGTACCTCGGGTATCGGTTCAGATAAAATATCGAGAATTTTTTGCCCATATAAACGAATTTCTTTACCTTTCATCCCTAATTTATCAAGTTCAGCTAATGAAGAGGGTAAATAACGTGCTATTTTCCACAAAACTTCTTCACGTATAACAAAATTTAAAGCGATATCTTGCTCTTTGGACAATTTATATCGCCAACTTGCTAATTTATACAATTGACCTAGACTTTTCCCTTTCAATTGCCAACTATTTTTAATATTTAGATAAGCATTGTTTGGATCTATCACTGTACATTTACGAGCCACCGCCATTTGGCACTCTTGATAAGCGGCTTGCAAATAATCATTTTCGGTTAATTGTGATTTTAGAATGTTTACCAATGGAAAAAGATATAACACATCATTAATAGCGTACTCACACTGTTTTTCGGTTAATGGTCGTTTTAACCAGTCTGTTCGAGTTTCACTTTTATCTAGCTCTACTTCTAAATATTTTTTTACTAAACTGGCATAACCAGAACTTAACGGATTATCTAAAAAAGAAGCCAATATTTGGCTATCAATAATAGGAGTCGGCACCATTCCAAAGTAATAAAGGAAAACCTCGATATCTTCATTGCACGAGTGGAAATACTTTTCAATTTTAGGATTTTTTAAGATCGTTAAAAAATCTTGCCAATCACTAATAGTGATTGGATCAATTAATGCAGCATGTTTTCCATCAAAGACCTGCAATAGCCCTAAATGTGGATAAAATGTACACGTACGTACAAATTCTGTATCTAATGCAATCGCTGAGCTTTTTTCGATTTTTGAACAAAACTCAGCTAGCTGATCATTATTAACAATAAGTTGATAAGACAAAGTAAAATTCCTATTTAAATAAATCTATTTATTGTGTACTTTTTTTAAATACAACATCAATCACCACAATTTCAGAGCGAGTCATTAAGCGTATAGGCGGTCCCCAAAAACCATATCCACTACTTACTATGCTAGTAAAATTATTATCTTCATTTTGATACAAACCATAAGCGTTTTTATACATTAGTTTTTCAATAAGGTTGATTGGAAATATTTGCCCAGCATGAGTATGCCCAGAAATCATTAAATCAACACCTAACTTTGCTGGTTCAGTAAGATCTTTGGGTTGGTGATCTAATAAAATAACGGGTGTATTTGTATCTGCAAACATCATCAACTCAGTTAATGTTGATCTTTTCACATCATAAAGTACAGAAGAAAAATCATCTCGCCCAATTAATGTAATTCCTATATCATCAAGGTATACAATATCATCTTTTAAAACATTCATTTTTGCTTGCTTAAAAGCATTAATAATATTCTCTTCACTATTATTTTGATTTCTAGTATTTAAATATTCGTGGTTTCCAAAAATAACGTAGGTACCATGTTTCGATTTTAACTGCTGAAATTGCTTATCAAAACCTAGTTCTGTAAAGGGCGCCAAACGTTTATCTAATGTATCACCTGTAATTACAATAAAATCTGCATTTAATTGATTTACTTTATCTATCATTTGCTGAATAAATCCACTCGAAGTTAATTCATTAATATGAATATCACTAAGCTGCACAATACGCAGATTTTCAACATGAGCAGGTTTATCTATTTTTACTTGATAATAAACGGTTTTCGGACTAATTGCCATTTCATGGCTGTAATAAAATAGTGAAAAAACTAAGCTCACATAAACAATTCTAAGCAGTAAGTTAGGCTTTAATTTTTTTTTGCAGAGCAAATAGATCGCATCAAAAATCAATAAAATAAAAATACTACACAAAAATCCAGCAAAAATAATATTAAAAATCAGAGATAGCTTATTAAAAATACCATCTAATGCCCTAGAAAGCACCAGTGATAATCCAGCAATTGCAACAATTAACCAATAGATGATTTTAGAATAACCAGTAAAATGAAAATTGAACCAAAATGCCCATCGTTTACCTAAATAAGCAATCATTAAAATACTGATCACTATCATCATAAATAAAATAGAAAAATAAATAAAACTCATAATTATCTGAACAATTGAAGACGAATAATGATATGATAACAAAATTATTTTTTTTCGTACCAATAACTTTTTATGGATATTAAAAAAGACCAATTATTCATCACACCTATTGAAAAATTGGGGGATTGGACTTTTGATGAGAAAGTTGCCGAAGTTTTTCCTGATATGGTGCAGCGATCTGTTCCTGGTTATTCTAATATTATCTCGATGATCGGCATGCTAGCTGGAAGATTTGTACAACCTAATTCAATGATTTATGATTTAGGTTGTTCATTAGGCGCTGCTACATTATCTATTCGACGCAATGTCAATCAAGAAAATTGCCATATTATTGCGGTTGATAATTCTCAGCCAATGGTTGAACGTTGTAAGCGGCATATTGAATCCTACAAATCAAGCACACCTGTAGACGTAATTTGTGATGATATTTGCCATATTAACATGCAAAACGCATCAATGGTTGTACTCAACTTCACCTTACAATTTTTAACTCCTGAAAATCGTCAACGTGTTTTAAATAATATCTATAATGCGTTAAAACCAAATGGCATTTTAGTCCTATCTGAAAAATTTAGTTTTAGTGATACCTGCATTGATGAATTACTATTTAATATGCATCATGATTTTAAACGTGCTAACGGCTATAGTGAGCTTGAAATCAGTCAAAAACGTAACATGCTAGAAAACGTCATGCTAACAGATACTATCGAAACACATAAACAGCGACTATTTAAAGCTGGTTTTAAACACATTGACACTTGGTTCCAATGTTTTAATTTTGGATCTATTATTGCCATAAAATAACAGATTAATTTAAGCGTAATTGATAAAGGATAACAGAATGATTGATTTTGGTGATTTTTACCAGATTATCGCAAAAAATAGACTTAGTAGTTGGCTTGAAGTATTACCTGCACAACTCGCAAATTGGCAAAAACAAAACATAGATAGTCGCTTTAATCAATGGCTAAACAGTATTAAACATTTACCATCCATCTCACCTTATCAAATTGATTTATTACATAGTGTCACAGCGAAATCAAAAGAGCCTCTTTCTACAGGTGAACAGCAAAGGATAACACAATTATTAAAAAATATGATGCCATGGCGCAAAGGTCCTTTTCACTTGTATGGAATTGATATTGATACAGAATGGCGTTCAGATTGGAAATGGGAACGCTTAATTAATCATATTGATTGTTTAGAAGATAAAATTGTTTTAGATGTGGGTTGTAACAGTGGTTATCATTTATGGCGAATGATTGGCGCTGGAGCAAAACTTGCTGTCGGAATTGATCCTATGGCGCTTTATCTATGCCAATTTGAGGCTATTCGTAAACTACTAGGTAACGATCAGCGAGCACATTTATTACCACTTGGAATTGAACATCTCCCTAAACTTAATGCTTTTGATACCGTATTTTCAATGGGGGTTTTATATCATCGTCGCTCGCCTCTTGATCATTTGTTCCAATTGAAGGAGCAATTGGTTGAAGGTGGACAACTAGTACTTGAAACTTTGGTTATTGATGGAGAATTACATCAAGCGTTAATGCCAGGTGATCGTTATGCACAAATGCGTAATGTCTATTTTATACCTTCTACTCCTACAATGATTAATTGGCTGGAAAAATGTGGGTATTCAGATGTAAGAATGGTTGATATATCATTAACTAATTTTGATGAACAACGCAAAACTGAATGGATGACATCAGATTCTCTGGCCAACTTTTTAGATCCAGATGATTCAACCAAAACAATTGAAGGCTACCCTGCCCCAATGCGAGCTGTTTTTATCGCAAAAAAATAATAATATAATAAAAAAAAGCGTTATTAGCTTTATGAATTAAGGTTCCGCTACAGGTTGCCTTGAAATGTAAAAAATCATAGTATCTTAAGTTATATTTGGTTTATTTTTTAATTGACTAACATCTATCACTAAAAGACAAAAAAAGTGTTGTCAAAAACTTTCAGGTAACTATGTGTTTAAATATAATTATTTTATATAAATCATTAATTTTTTTTAGAAATAGGAAATAAACAATGGAGTTGTTCAAATTTATTTTGCTGTTACCTTTTAATATACTGCAAAAGGCTTGGGAAATAATTAGTACCTTTCTTATTTTTTTATTTATTTTAATAAAAGGAATTTTTTGGCTATTTAGCCCAATTATTGGCGATATTAAATGGTCAACACCAAGTTGGTTACCTGATGCAAAAAGATTTTACTATGCGACAGGTTCTGTATTAAAAAAAATAAAAACTATAATTAGCGCAAGTATTATTTTAGGATTTATTGCTTATTTTTCAGGAAATTATGCCTATCATTGGTATTTAAACCGCCCAAAACCGATTGAACCAGCACCTATAGTAATAAATACCTATTCAGCTAAATTAGTCCCACCAAGTACAAGTAACGATATAATATATATCCAATTCACCGGTGCTAAACGCCCACCAATTCCCCTAGAATCAATCAATAAAGATGAAATAACAGAAGGTATTAGTATTTCACCAAACATTGAGGGAAAATGGATATGGTCAAATGATTCAACAATAAAATTCACACCAAAAGAGAGAAAGTGGCCACTTGGTATTGAATATACAGTCATATTGGATAAGTCAAAATTATTGGCTGAAAATAGCGAACTAGAAAAAAATAGTGCAACTTTTTCCTTTATTTCTCCTAATTTTGAATATAATTTCAAAAATCGAGGTGAGCTTTATTCCAACCCTACAGAAACAAATATTAGGAACGTCATAAATACAATCAGATTTAGTCATCCTGTTGATAGGCAAAGCTTTGAAAAAAATATTATTTTATCGCTTTATGAAAAAGAGAAGAAATCTGACAATTCATACGAAAAAAACGATGATGAATTCTTAAACCATGTCGATTTTACTATAACCTATGGTGATAATGACAAAATCGCATATATAAAGAGCGCACCTATTCCCTTACTTGATAAAGAAGGTTATTTAAAAATAACAATTAACAAAGGGGTTAGATCAACTTTAGGTGGTAACTCAATGAATTATGATATAACTAATAGTGTAACTGTACCAGATAAATATCATTTAAGTGTTACAAGAACAGAGCTTACATTGGTTGAAAAAAGCAATGAAAAAATACAGCAGGTATTAGTTTTATCATTAAGTCATGCCGTAAGATCTGAAGATATATCGAAAGCAATCAAAGTTTGGCAATTACCTGAAAATAACAATGGTTCTTATAGTGAAAGCTATTACAATAGATCTTCTGGTAGATACGAAACAAAATACAATGTAACACCAGAAATACTCGAAAGAGCAACTCCAATATCAATAAAACCAATTGATACTGAACTTGCTTATCAGAATCAAATTAGCTTTGAATTTAAAACTGAACAAAACTCAAAGGTATATATTGAAGTTAATCAACCTTTATCTTCTCAAGAGGGGTATTTTTTAAAACAAGATTATCAGACAATATTAACAGTTCCTAGTTACCCAACTTATCTTGATTTTGCCGCATCAGGTTCTTTATTATCTTTATCTGGCGAGAAAAAACTACCTATAGTATCGCGCAATATAGAGCAGATGAAGTTAGAAATAGATCGCGTTATCCCTTCACAGCTTCAACATTTAGTAGCTTTTAATCAAAGTTACGAATTTAGCGATATGAATTTTGGCGAATTGGATAATGATCATTTTATTGAAAAATACAGCATAACTAAAGACGTTACAGGTGCTCCTGAAGAAGTTAAATACACAAATGTCGATTTAACTCGTTACTTAACTGCTAACACAAATGGGAATAAGAATCGTGGTGTCTTTTTGTTAAGACTTTATGGAAAAGATAAAAAAGATACTAAATATGAGTTCATGGCTTCGCGCTTTATTGTCGTTACTGATTTAGGAATTATCGCCAAAAAGTCACTTGATCAATCCAATGATCTCTTTATTCAATCAATAAGTTCAGGCGAACCCGTTAGCGGTGCTAAAGTTTCAGTTCTAGGCATGAATGGGATTGCTATTACGTCTAAAACTACAGATGATAATGGTCATGTTCGTTTTGCACCATTGTCTGAATATTATCAAGGCATCAAGCCTCTTTTATATGTTGTTGAAAAAGACCGTGACCTATCATTTTTACCAATCAAAAGTTATGAAAGAAATTTAAATCTATCTCGTTTTGATATCGGCGGCATTCGTGAAACCCTTGAAGGTGGGGAGTTACGATCTCACATCTTTTCAGATCGAGGTGTTTATCGCCCTGGCGACACATTCCATATAGGTACCATAGTTAGAGCTCAAAAATGGACTAATTCCTTAGAGGGTATCACCGTAGAAGCAGAAATTTACGATCCAAAATCCAATCTAGCACTCAAAAAATCGATTGTACTAAATAAATCAGGTTTTAATGAACTTAGCTATAAAACTAACTATGAATCCCCTACTGGTGATTGGTATATTAATTTATATTTGAAAAATGATGATGAAGAATCGCGAATCCTATTAGGCTCAAGTTCGGTTGTAGTTCGTGAATTTGAACCAGATAAAACTGCTGTTTCTCTTAAGTTGTTGCCAGAAATAAAAGATGGTTGGTTAAAACCTGAAAATATCCAAGCTGAGATTAAAGCCAAAAACCTAATCGGTACTGATGCAACTAATCGTCGAGTCACAAATACATTAATTCTTGAACCATCAACACCTTATTTCAAAAAATATGAAGATTACTATTTCTACCAAAATATTTCTGGTGAAAGAAATAGTTTTAAAGTTGAATTAGATGAAAAAACAACAGATGAAAACGGTATAGTAAAACTCAATCTCAATGACAATATACAAAGCTTTGAAGGAAACTACACGCTAAGAATGTTAACCGATGTTTTTGAGCCTGATAGTGGACGAAGCGTTGCGACAACTGCAAGCACCTTTATTTCACCAAATGATTATTTAGTCGGAGCTAAAGCGGATGGCAATTTAAGATATATTAACAGGGATTCAGTTCGTCATATTGATTTTATAGCGATAAATCCGACTTTAGAAAAAATAGAGTTATCTGATCTAAAACTTGTTTTAATTGAAGAAAAATATCTATCGGTATTAGTTAGACAATCTTCAGGAGTTTATAAATATGAATCACGCCGTAAAGAATCGGTTCTATCTGAACAACCATTTAAGATTAATCAAGATAAAACTAGGTATCAATTAGATAGTAAAAATCCTGGTAATTATATTATTCAAATCAAAAATAATGATGACAAATTACTTTACCAAGGTAAATACTCTATTGTAGGTAAAGCGAATGTTACTCGTAATTTAGACCGTAATGCGGAGCTTTCATTAAAAATTAAAGACGCACAATATAACCCAGGTGATGAAATAGAAGTCTCAATAACAGCTCCTTATGTAGGTAGTGGTATTATTACTATTGAGCGCGACAAAGTGTATGCTTGGAAGTGGTTCCACACAGATACAACAAGCTCAATACAAAAAATAACCCTACCAAAAGACATTGGTGGTAATGGTTATATTAATGTCCAATTTATTCGTGATCCAAATTCAGATGAAATTTTTATGAGTCCACTTAGTTACGGTGTTATACCTTTCAAAATTTCAAATGATCAATTTAACGATAAAATCGTATTACAAGCACCATCACTGATAAAACCAGGAGATACGCTACCAATTACAATACACACAAATACGCCACAAAAAGCAGTTGTATTTGCCGTAGACGAAGGAATTTTGCAAGTCTCAAATTATAAACTGAAAGATCCATTAAATAGCTTCTTACGCAAAAAAGCACTATCTGTAAGAACGTCGCAAATTTTAGATCTTATATTGCCAGAATTTCGACATTTAATAACAGCTTCAGCACCTGGTGGTGATGGTGATAATGATGATGTCTTATCAAATCATTTAAATCCATTTAAACGGAAAATAGATGAACCAGTAGCTTATTGGTCAGGTATTATCGATGTCGATGGCGATAAAACCATTGAATATAAAGTGCCTGATTATTTTAATGGCAAAATTCGTATCATGGCAGTATCAGTTGGTGACAAAACAATGGGACATACTCAAATGTCAACAACAGTACATAATGATATTGTTTTACAACCTAATGTCCCATATTTTGCTGCACCAAATGATGAGTTTGAAGTTTCACTAAACGTAACTAATCTTATTGAAAATATTGGTGATAAAGTAATTCCTATTAATGTTAAAGTTTCAACCACTCCTAATCTATCAATCACGAGTGATAATAAAAAAACCATCGAATTGGCTAATGGCAAAGATGGGGTTTTAAAATTTAACTTTAAAGCAACAGATCAGCTTGGTAATGGCGATCTTCACTTTTCCGCCAACTATAATGATATAACAATTACTCGTGATATTAGCCTTTCAATACGGCCATTAACTGAATACAGATTAATCACAAGAATGGGAAGAATGGCAGATCATAAACAAACGTTTACTGATTTTAGAGACATGTATAATAATTTAAGTAAACGTGAAGCTGCTGCAGCTTATTCACCATTCATACTAAGTAAAGGCCTAAGTACCTATTTGCAGGATTATCCTCATTATTGCTCTGAACAGATTGTTAGTCGCGCGATTCCTATTTTGATCGCTAGTAAATATAAGGAATTTGATCTGGCCTCAAAAGAAGGAATAGCTCCATTATCAGAATTATTCCAAGTGCTGCAATCTCGCCAAAATAGTGAAGGTGCAATTGGTTTATGGTACTCAACTTATAATGTTGATCCATTTATTACATTATATGCAGTAAACTTTATGCTTGAAGCAAAAGAAATGGGTTATCAAGTTCCCCAAAAAATGCTTGATAATGCTAATAAATATTTGCAAACAATTGCTGAATCTAGTGATACTAGTACTTATGGTTTAAGAGTACGTGCTTATGCTATCTATTTATTAACAAGGCAAAATCAAGTTACAACAAGCTATTTAGCCTCTACCATTAGCAATCTTAATCGAAAAGATGATTCATGGAAAAAAGATATAACAGCAATGTATTTAGCTTCATCATATAAAATGTTAAAGATGGATAAAGAAGCAAATAAATTAATCAAACCTGTTTGGCAACAATTAGAAGCTGCATATGATCGTGCTTGGTGGCTAAACAACTATTATGATCCACTGGTCGTTAATGCAGGAAAAATCTATTTAATTAGCAAACATTTTCCTGAAAAAGCAAAAGATATTCCTGCACAAGCATTAGAAAATATGGTTATCATGCTAAATAAACAAAAATATACTACTCAATCGGCAGCAATGACAATATTGGCTTTAAGTAGTTATTCGCAGAGCATTGAACAATCAAATTTATCTAAAGATACTCTTGAAATTAATGCAATATCAAAGGATGCAGAAAAACAAAGAATTATTGCAAATTTAAGTGGAATTTTAGCTAAAGGCAAGTTTAATGATCAAGATGCACAATTAAGCATAACTAATAAATCAAGCTTACCTGTTTGGTATATGCTGTCTGAACAAGGTTATGACAAAGATATCCCTAAAGAGCCAATTAAAAGGGGGCTTGAAGTATATCGTGAATTTACTGATCTTGATGGCAAACCTGTTGAACAAGTCAAACTTGGCGATAAAATTAACGTAACAGTTAGAATCCGAGCACTAGCAGATGAAGGTGCAACTAATATTGCCATTGTTGATTTACTACCAGGTGGTTTTGAAGTAGTACAACAACCAATAAATTCTCAGGAAAAAGATTATGACGAATATATTCAAGATAATGAAGAATATGATGACTATGAAGAAGATGATTATGATGAAAATTATGGCTGGATTTCACCAATTAGTATAAAAACAGGAAAATACACTTGGTATCCTGAATATACAGATGTACGTGAAGATCGTGTTATTATTTATGGTTCAACTTATAATAATAAAATACAAGAATTCACCTATCAAATAAAAGCAACTAATGTAGGAATCTATAGCATTCCACCTGCATTTGGTGAAGCAATGTATGATCGTGATATTCAAGCCGTATCAAAAGGTGGGCAAAAGATAAGAATCATCCCACAACAATAGTTGTTTTTACAGTTAATCAATCACTGAAACGGGCTTATAGCCCGTTTTTATCAAAGATAACGATAATAATAAAAAACGTATTCTAAACCTTGCTTTTAATATTCAAACGATTAAATTAATTTTATGCTTAATATAAAACAGAAAATGAAACAATAAGGTTATTGATAGGCAAATGAAAAGGTAAATGCTATGCTTATAGCATTATAAAATAATATATTTTCGTTTAACATTTAAAGGTAATTTTTATGGCCCTACCGTCTTTTTTAACAATATATAACGAACTAATTTCAATACCAACAATTAGTAACGTTACTAACAAGAAATTAGATTATTCTAACAAACCACTCATCGACAAGTTAGCCTGTTGGTTTGAAGATTTAGGTTTTGCTATTGATATCCAACCTGTTCCTAATACTCGTCATAAATATAATATGTTAGCTACTTATTCAAATAGCGAAAATAAAACCCAAGGTGGTTTATTGCTAAGTGGACACAGTGACACTGTTCCGTTTGATGATGGGCAATGGAGTAAAGATCCCTTTAAATTAACGGAAGAAAATAATAAGTTATATGGACTTGGCACCGCTGATATGAAAGGCTTTTTTGCCTTTATTTTAGATGCGCTGCGTGATATTGATCTTAAAAAGTTAACTAAACCCATTTATATCCTTGCCACCGCCGATGAAGAAACTTCAATGGCTGGTGCCGCATTTTTTGCGAAGAATACTAAATTACAACCTGACTGTACTATTATTGGCGAACCAACATCGTTAATCCCCATCAGAGCACATAAAGGATTTATCTCTAATTCCATTAAAGTCATTGGTAAATCAGGGCATTCTAGCGATCCCGATAAAGGTATTAACGCTATCGAAGTGATGAATTTAGTCATTGAACGCTTGTTAGTACTAAAACAAAAATTTAAAGAACAATATCATAATGACGGGTTTAGCGTTCCTTACCCTACTCTAAATTTAGGTGTTATTCACGGGGGGGATGCGGCCAACCGTATTTGCGGTTGTTGTGAGCTAGTGATTGATATTCGTGTATTGCCCGATAACGATGTTGATTCACTTTATCATGCGCTTTGTGAAGCACTGCAACCCGTTATGGATAAATATCCAAATCGAATTGCTATAGAATACGAAGTTGCCCCAATTCCGGGCTATGAGTGTAAAAAAGATCATCCAGCATTACAACACATTGAAAAATTAGTCGGTCATAGTGCGCAGACAGTCAACTACAGCACAGAAGCCCCCTACCTAAACCAAATTTCACCAACGATTGTATTAGGACCTGGTTCAATTGAACAAGCACACCAGCCCGATGAGTTTATTTCAATGGACTTTTTAAAACCAACTAAAATAGCAATAGAACAACTAATTAAGGATTTTTGTCTTTAATCTGTTTTTTATTCGCCGATAAAATAACATCGGCGAAATTTTATAAAATAAATCTAACTAAATGGAAAAAGTTGCAAAATCGGTAGCGATTTCAGTATTTGCAAAAACACTTTTTGCTTCATTAACTAACTTTTTATTGTTATTCAAATTATATCTTGGGCTTATATGAGTCATTATAAGTCTTTTGGCATTAGCTTGTTTGGCAATCGTTGCCGCATGTACAGTGGTGGAATGACCACGTTCAATAGCCTTATCAACTAAAGCATGTTCTTGGGTTGCTTCATGAACAAGCAAATCAACATCATTAGCAAGATCAATTGAGGTTTGGCAAGGAATAGTATCACCTAAAATTGCTAACTTTCGGCCTTTTTTAATTTGACCTAAGTAATCTGTGCCATTAATTATTCGCCCATCATCAAGTGTAATTGTTTTACCATTTTTAAGATCGTTATAAAAAGGACCAGCCTGAATATTATCTTGCTTTAATTTATCGATATTAAGCTGAGCAGGTAGATCTTTTTCGATAATACGATAACCAAAACACGGTACACGATGTTGTAATAATTTTGCTTCTACTTGAAACTGATTATCTTCAAAAACGATACAATTTTCTTCAAGCTCAATGATGTTAAGAGGATAGGTTAACCAAGAATAACTAATTTCAATAACAGTTTCGATAAGGATTTTAATTCCTTTCGGAGCGATCAATGTTAAAGGAGATTGATTCTGCATCAAGGAACGGGAAGTTAAAACACCTGGTAGTCCAAACAGATGATCGCCATGTAGATGTGTTAAAAAAATGATCTCAAGTTTAGCAAGACTAAACTTGGCTTTTTGCATTTGCATCTGAGTTGCCTCACCACAATCAAAAAGCCAGAACTTACCCCGCTCTTGCCTAAGATCCAATAAAATACTGCTCACATTACGTTGTAATGTTGGGGAACCAGCACTTGTCCCTAAAAAAGTCAAATTCATAAAGATTTAAACATTTTTACGTTCAATAGTCTGCTCACCCCAGAACAACTTATCCGCTTTGGTTTTAGAAAACGCAATTTTCAACACTTCATCACTACCTTCTGACCAAATTTGTTCGGCAAGTTTTTCATCATGGTTAGCTAGCTCAAAAATAGCCTCAGCAATTTCAATCGAGGTTTCACGAACAGAAGCCCAAGATTTAATATCATGTATTTCTTTTTTATCGATGTTCATTTTGCTACTCCTTTGAGTTGAATTAGAGGTAAAATAAACCTATTTACTGCAAAACACAATAGGCTAAATACGTATGATAACAATTATTTCTCCGGCGAAAACTTTGGATTACCAATCTCCATTATTAACCCCAAATTACACACTTCCTCAATTTATTGACTTAACTAAAAAACTTATTCAAGATTGCAAAAAACTAAGTGTTGAGAATTTAGCTAACTTAATGTCTATTAGCAAAAAATTAGCCGAACTTAATTATGAGCGATTTAAAGATTGGCATAGTGATTTTAATCTTGAAAATGCAAGACAAGCTATACTTGCTTTTAAAGGTGATGTTTATGAAGGATTACATGTTGAAGATTTTACTGATAAAAATCTACAGTTTGCACAATCCCATTTAAGAATATTATCAGGTCTTTACGGTATTTTAAGACCACTTGACCTAATTCAACCTTACCGGTTAGAAATGGGTATCCGCTTAAAAAATGGCGATAACACTAATCTTTATCAATTTTGGGGCGATAAATTAACTCAACACCTTAATAGCGAACTAGCCAAATCATCACATCGCACATTAATCAATTTAGCCTCAAACGAATATTTCAAAGCGATCAAACCAAAAAAATTAAACGCAACTATTATTCAGCCCATCTTTTTAGATCAAAACAAAGATACCTATAAAGTTATCAGTTTTTATGCTAAAAAAGCACGTGGATTGATGAGCCGATATATTATAAAAAATTGCATTGAAAAAAGTGAAGATATTAAAAGTTTTAATCTAGAAGGCTATCAATTTGATTCGAAACGATCAACTGACTTAGAATGGTACTTTATACGCAATCATCAATAAAATAATAATAATGGAATTTCTTACTACATTATGGGCACAGTTTTTATCTACTTTGCCTTTATTTATCTTAATTTTATTAGGATATTTAGCTGTTAAAATTGGTCGTTGGCAAAAAACAGTAACCGACAGCTTAACTAAATTTACTTTTTATATTGCATTCCCCATAATGCTGTTTCAGATTATGAGTCATTTTTCTGAACAGTCGCAAATCGATATAAAAGTGTTATTTGTCTTTTTTGGTGGATCATTTATCGTCTTTGCGTTTGGTTGTTTGGTTGCATCAAAATTATTTAAATTAACAGGTTCAGAAAGTACACTTTTTGCTATGGGTGGTATCTATACTAATACCGTCTTTGTTGGCATTCCCATCATCAAAATGCTACTTGGCGAGAAAGCAATCCCCATTGTAGCCATTATTGTTATATTTAACGCTCTGATTTTATGGACACTTGCTACCGTATCAATTGAATTTGTGCAAATGAGAAAATTTTCAACTAAAGGGATTGTTAAAGCCTTTAAAAATGTATCAAAAAATCCCATTATTATTGGAATTTTTACAGGCATTTTAGTAAATTTTATTGGTTTACCGTTACCTAACTTTATCGATAAATCAACAAAAATGGTGAGTGAGATGACAGCACCTCTTTCATTAATTGTTTTAGGAATGGGGCTGGCTGAATATAAAATTCGAGATAAACTTTTAATTACAACAGCTATCTGCACATTAAAATTGACTGTGTTACCTATTGTTACTTATATTGTAGGTAAGCTCATCGGACTACCAGCTTTAGAATTGCAAGTGGTGGTATTACTCAGTTCGGTTTCAATCGCGATAAATTGTTATATGATGGCAAGGCAGTTTGAAGTGTTGCAAGGCCCTATTGCTTCTAGTTTGCTAATATCAACGACGCTGTCTTCTATCACAACGCCATTGATTTTATCTATTATGTTGCAGTTACCTTTTGCTTAATCTTGATTGAGTATCATTTAATACGTTTAAATTTATTATGTAAAATTAAGGCAAAAATAATAACAGTACTACCAATTAAAAATCGCCCCCAATCAATGGATTGATGCCAAATCACTACATTCACTAAAATTCCTGTTGGGATAACTACATTATTCATAATAGCCAAAGTGCCCGAATCCACTTTGGTTGCACCATAATTCCATAAAAAGTAACACACACCAGAAGCAACTATTCCAAGCCAAATAATAATTCCCCATTGCAAATTAGTTGTTGGTAATTTTGATGCATCACCAAACAGCAGCCAGCCAAAGCTGGCAACAATCACTGCTCCAAAATAAACCCAAGCAAAAGCTTGATGTTGGGGCATTGGATAAACCTCCATAATCCTTTTATACCCTACTTGACCTAATGCAAAAACAATATTGGCGCCCTGAATTAATAAAAAACCGATAATAAAATTGGCACTAATATGATCATAACGAATAATGGCTGCACCAACTACTGCAATAATTGCCATTAAAAGATAGCTAAGCCTTAAAGGATGTTGTTGCAATAGATCATAAATAACCGTGACATAGATTGGTGTAAAAATAGTGAATAATAAAACTTCAGGCACCAAAATATATTGAAAAGAATTATAATAAAAAAAGTACATAATCCCTAATTGACATGCCCCTACTCCCATTAAAAGCAACATCTGCTTAAAACGAATATTTTTAAAACGTAAAAATGGAATAAAAGTTATAAAGGCAAATAGCACTCGCATTACAACAGCAAACCAAGAATCGACTTGTCCACTTAAATAAACCGCAATAAAACTAAATGAGAATGACCAAATAATTGTCACAAAAATAAGATAAAGCATAATTGATGAATATAAAAAATAACTAGATACAGATCGTATCAATTGGCTTAACACTTGTAAACTTTATATCATAAAAATTGATTACTATGAGAAAATAATTGACAACCTGTAAGAACAATTGTCGCTATATACAGTAATTTGAGAAACCACGGTAATGAACACGCATAAAAAAATTTAATAAATAAAATTAAATGTTAGTGATAAAAAATTGACTAACGTAGCCTCTTTGGTGAAAAACCAAAACGTTGTTTAAAGTAAAAAGCAAAACGAGAGCCTGATTCATATCCCACTTCTTGGGCAATTTGTAGGATCGTTTTTTGGGTAGTTTGTAACAGCATTAAACCAAAATTCATTCTTATATCTAAGATAATTTTGGATAAATTATATCCTTCTAAAGCAAGATGTCGTCGTAAAGTTGATTCGCTCATAGCAAATTGTTTAGCAATTTCTGCTGCCTGCCACTTTTTGTCTGGCTGCTGGTTAATAATTTCGCGAATTTTTTGGCTAATTTTTGGGTTATTATTCAGGGGAAAATACACACCAAATGCAGATAATCTAATTAATAATTCAATAAATAAATGTTTAACAAGATTAGAATTGCATTGGTTATGGGTCAATAATTCTGTTTTAATCTGTATTAGTCGAGTAATAAAAGTTTCAGGTAATATTGTTTCAACTTTAATTTTTTTAAGAATTTGACTATTCTGATAAAGATGAGATAAAGCAAATTGGTCTATTAACTGTGCATGCCAAGAATAACAGATGGCTTGATAATCCTTATCATCAATATAAAAATTATTTATATTCATTAAATTACCTGCTGGAATCAGGACTAATTGACCTGTTTTTACCTTAAAATATTCGCCCTCACATTCAATCTGTTTTTCGCCATTTATGACATAGACAATCATTGGATCATTGCTTTGAATCTGCTTTAGGGTTTGATTACAACGTTGTGTTATATAAGTCACTCGACCAATTGAAGCAAAATCCATAATCCTAATAGCCTATTAACCAATATCAACGTGAGTAGGAGTAAATCATATCTGCCTTCGCTATTTGATGCGAATTAGCAATAAAACCAATTAGAGCTGGTGTGGTTTGTTCATCAACCTCAATGTGATCAATGTCTAGTGCATAAAGTGTAAATTGATATCGATGAGTCGAATTTAGCGGAGGACATGGACCACCGTAATTTATCACGCCAAAATCATTACGTACTAACCTACTTCCTTTAGGTAATAAATTGGGATTATTTCCTGCTGATTGTTTAATAAACGGCGTTTGTACAGGAATATTAACAATCACCCAATGCCACCAACCAGAACCCGTTGGTGCATCAGGATCATACATAGTTAATACTAAACTTTTTGTCGCTTTGGGTAGATTTTGCCATGAAATTTGCGGAGATATATTTTCGCCTTGACAACCAAATTGATTGGATATAAACCGAGCAGTAAACCCGCTATCGACAAGATCAGTGCTAGTTAATTGTAATTGTGCCGCATTACTGCAACTTGTACTCAATAATAATGTACTATAAATAATGGCTTTCGCTTTGTACAAAATACGCATGTTGGCTTCTTTTAACGATTAAATAAAAGACATCATAAGGAATTTTCAAGCTATAATCGGCACAAATTAGCTTAAATCTGACACAAATTCGATTAATATTATCATTCTCTTGCGACTAATACTCGTTCAACCGTATCAACAATGGCTTGAGTTTGTGAGTCAATTTCAATTTTGACTTTGTCTCCTACTTACTTGTCAAAAAGGCAAAAGCTTCAATCGGGCTTTCTTTAATACGTTAAATGGTTGGGCGAATGACCATAAAGCTTTTAGCCAAATCAGTGACCGTTTATGATATAAGCGCCATATCTCTTGTCTGTAATAAGGCGTTAGTTTTGTTTTTTATGTATATCCATTACAGCAATTTTTCAAATTACTGTAAACAATGCTAGTAAATCCTAGAGATAAACAGATTTCACCAGCAACTATCCTGTGCAAAGGATTTGCCATTAATGTCTTTTTATGGTGTAACACAGACAGCGCGATAAGTTGAATAGGAAAAATCCCCGAAAACACGAGGTGCACCAACATTCGATATTACCCACATTCCTTTACCTTTATAATCACCACTTAATGACACATCTGCACTCCAATACATATAGCTATCCCAATCGGTTCCAGTATAACCATTGCATTTGGATGCACCACCAGAGCCTGCAGCATTCCAGTCATTGACTATACATCCCCATTCATTCAATATTCCCCCTATCCATCTTCCTCCAGTTTGGTAACTCAATTGACGAAGAGCAGCCCATTTATTCCGTCCAGGTATCCCACCTGACCAACCTCTCCTATTAGTGTTCGTATAATCATTCATATCAGGTATTCGATAACCGCTTCCTAAACTGTGACAATAATTCCTTACAGCTGTTTGAGCATCTGTGCCATTTCCTGTTCCATTATACACAACATTAGGCTGTGCTATATACCAACGCATTAGCCTGAATTCATATAATAATTTGTTCTTACTGCTATCAGCATACAGTTTAAAAGTTACAGGGTTAAAACTTTTATCATTTGAGTTATAACGCGGCCCTTTTAACGTTATCTTCAAACCTGGCTCGCTATACCCATATGGTTTAGGTCCATAATACTCATGCCTCCATCTTGGCGTATTTTCGGTGCTTAATATTAAACTGACATTTCCCCCCTCTTCTGCACTAACTAGATTACCATTGGCTGCTAATACTTCGGCTGGCGTTATACCTTCAAATAACAAATAAAAATACAATCCATGCGATCCTGTACTTGGAAAGTTATTTTCTTTTATGCTTGAGTCATTTTCGTAATTTCCACTATTTGATGCACTCGATACTTTGTACCCCTTCCAAGCAACCCATGTCTCACCATTTGAATTTTCATTATAATAGTCGCCATAAGCAGTGTCATCATGGGCCAAATTGGGTTGTGCATATAATACAGAACAAGGGGTTATATTATTTTTATGTGGTTTAATATAATAAGTGTGCTCTATTGCATTAAAAGTACTTTTTTCAGGTGAACCATACCGTGTTGATAATTCGCCTGAGGTTGCTTTTATCGTTAATTGATAATTTGCAGCACATGAAGTACTTAATAATTCGGTTGGGTTTGCTTTTACGTTTGCTGTTATATCGTTACCCATATTATCTTGCCACTTTACAGTTATACTTCCAGTGGCACTTATATCACCATCGCCATCATCATCGCCCCAATAATTGTATGGAGTACCAATTAAATTATTTAAATCAAAACTTGGATAATAGCTATTCCCTGATGTTGGGAGTGGCACCACTGTTTTTATATCACTAAACTTTTTTATACTTTGTGGTAGCTCTATCGGCTTTATGAAGCTTGATACATCTTCATTTGCTTTTATCTCCATTTCATCTGCTAAAGTTATTGCAAGTAATGCTTCGGTATTTTCTGCCTTAGTTAATCCACCATCAAAGGTTAGATATGGTGCACTACCATTGATTACATTACTGGTTGTCGCACTTAACGCATTTGCTATATTGATATTGGCAGTTAATAATAGACTTATAACAATAAATAATAGTGTGATGGAAAAATGAGATAATAAAAACCTTGAAGATTTTATAAGTAAATTAAAATTCGAATTTAATCCTAAATGAAAAGGCATTAGCGAATTGGTAATGCTTACCATCAATAAATTACGTCTTGTTTTCAATCCAAAAAATAAACTCAAGTGATAGCTAGCTATTAAACAACATGTTAACATGCTTCTAATTCCTTTGTTTCAATATATATTTATTTTAATTTTATATACTCAATATAAAGTATAAATAGGTTAAACGGTTTTTTCAAATTTGAAATTAGGGTATTTGTTAAGGAGTGTAAAAAGATAATTATTGATTCATTAGGGCGCTTTTGTCTGCGATGAAAACCCTGAGAATGTTGTCAAAAAGTTTCAGGTAACTATGTGTTTCAGTATAAAAAGTAATTAAGTATAAAATTTAAATTTTGTTGGGATTGATTTGTCGATAGTTTTCAACGACAAATCAATCACTTCAGATGTTTAAAAGATTAGTGCATGTTACAATAAAAATCTCTCAGATAGAATGTTGATTTAAATGAATTTTTCACTCAAAAGGTTTTAAGGGAAATCAATGAGTTATTATGGTAATATCAAGTGATGATATTTTTCCGCTATTAACCTGGAAACAAAAATAAAAATAAATTTTAGAAATGATTCACGTTGTTTAAAGCAATTTGATAAACGGTTAACATCTTGTAGAATTTAGGGAATTATTTTAATCATAAAGAGTAAATATCACTGATTTTCCATATGCCTTACAATATATTAAATATATCCTCCTTAAATGCCGTTATCTAAAACAAAGATCCTCAAAAATGATTAATTATGGCATAATATGCGCCAATTCATATTTCCGCGACTTCACTCAAAGGCTAATTATTACTTATATGAGTGAAACGCATGTTAAAGAGAGTAAATTCTAGTGTTAAGTACAAATAACATCACAATGCAATTTGGCAGTAAGCCATTATTTGAAAATATCTCAGTTAAATTTGGTAATGGCAATCGTTATGGTTTAATTGGCGCCAATGGCAGTGGTAAATCAACTTTTATGAAAATTATTGGTGGTGATTTAGTGCCAACCTCTGGCAATGTTGCTTTAGATCCTCATGAACGATTAGGTAAGTTACGCCAAGACCAATTTGCTTTTGAAGAGTTTACCGTGCTTGATACCGTAATTATGGGGCATACCGAATTATGGCAGATTAAGCAAGAACGTGATCGCATTTATTCACTTCCCGAAATGAGCGAAGAAGACGGCTTTAAAGTTGCTGATTTAGAAACCCAATACGCCGAAATGGATGGTTATAGCGCTGAAGCTCGTGCGGGTGAATTATTATTAGGTGTTGGTATTCCAATTGAGCAACATTATGGATTAATGAGCGAAATCGCACCAGGCTGGAAATTACGAGTATTATTAGCCCAAGCCTTATTCTCAAATCCCGATATTTTATTGCTTGACGAACCGACCAATAACTTGGATATCGATACTATCCGTTGGCTTGAAGACACCTTAAATCAACGCGAAAGCACCATGATTATTATTTCGCATGACCGCCATTTTTTAAATATGGTCTGTACCCATATGGCAGACATGGATTATGGTGAGCTTCGCATCTACCCTGGTAACTATGATGATTATATGACAGCATCAACGCAAGCGAGAGAGCGTTTATTAGCTGACAATGCCAAAAAGAAAGCACAAATCAGTGAGCTACAATCTTTTGTTAGTCGATTTAGTGCCAATGCGTCTAAATCAAAACAAGCAACTTCGCGCGCAAAACAAATTGAAAAAATTAAACTTGAAGAAGTCAAGGCCTCTAGTCGTCAAAATCCATTTATTCGTTTTGAACAAGATAAAAAACTATTCCGTAATGCGCTTGTTGTTGAAAACCTGACCAAAGGTTTTGATAATGGTCCACTATTTAAAAACTTAAACCTAATGGTCGAAGTGGGCGAAAAAGTCGCTATTTTAGGGACTAACGGTATTGGTAAAACTACATTAATAAAAACACTAATGGGCGAGCTTACTCCCGAACAAGGCGATATAAAATGGTCTGAAAATGCCAATATTGGTTATTATGCACAAGATCACGAATACGAATTTGAAGGCGACTTAACTGTATTTGACTGGATGAGCCAATGGAAGCAGCCAACCGATGACGAGCAAGCCGTACGTAGTATTTTAGGCCGATTGTTATTTTCACAAGATGATATTAAAAAGCAAGTCAAAGTACTATCAGGTGGTGAAAAAGGACGTATGTTATTTGGTAAATTGATGATGCAACGCCCAAATATTATTGTTATGGACGAGCCAACCAACCATTTAGATATGGAATCTATCGAATCACTCAATATGGCATTAGAGCTTTATCAAGGCACGCTATTTTTTGTTTCACACGATCGCGAATTTGTTAGTTCATTGGCAACACGCATTGTTGAAATTACACCTGAAAAAGTCATTGATTACACAGGTAATTATGAAGATTACTTGCGTAGCCAATGGATTGAATAATTAGCCATTACTAAAAATAGCCACAAATACGAATGTGGCTATTATTTTCTTACATTGCGTTAAGATGAGTTTCCCCCATTTTTATAAAATGAATCCCCCCCCTCAATTGACATTGTACAACTTAATTGTACAATAACTCTCAGTAATTACATTTCAATGGGGAATATTATGAGACACGTTAGCTATTCAGCCGCAAGGGCAAATCTAGCAGCAACAATGGATGAAGTTGTTAACGACCGAATGCCAACAATCATTACACGCCAAAATGGCAATAACTGCATTTTAATGTCATATGATGAATTTACATCTTTAGAAGAAACCGCCCGCTTGTACCGTTCACCAGCCAATGCAAAACATTTATTACGTTCATTAGAGCAAATTAACAACGGCCAACTACAGGAACATGATCTACAAGATGAATAAGTTATTTTCAGATGAATCGTGGAATGACTACCTTTATTGGCAAAAAACAGATAAAAAAGTGATTAAACGCATCAATGAACTTATTAAAGATATCAGCAGGACGCCATTTTTAGGTCTAGGCAAGCCTGAGGCGCTAAAATTTAACTTATCAGGTTATTGGTCGCGAAGAATTGATGGAGAACACAGGTTAATTTATAAAATTGAAAATAACTGTATTATTATACTCTCTTGCCGTTATCATTATGAATAATGATAATTCTCACCTTATCAATCTAATCAGACCCAAAAATAGCCACATCAGTGGCTAACTTATTTCAATTAATTACTTAACAAATTAAAACTCTAACTCATCCCACCAAATATCGATAAGTGGACTGGTTTTGACATTTTTTAAGCCGTGACTTTCAAGCCATTTTATGACAACGTCACGATGCTCATCAGTACAGTTGCCGAGTTTTTGAGTACAAATAATCCCTTTCCAATTTAAATAACCACTCCCCTCATAAGCTAAACCATTGGGTTGAATAGCCTCAAGAATAAACTGATCGACAATATTATCTAAAGTTTCTTCAGTTGTACCTTCTTCAAACGACCAACTAATGGTAAAACCTAATTCTTTAAACTCTTCAATGTGTAATTTTTTTCGTAAACGTCTGCTGCGATTTACCATAATAATTTCCTTCTTATTAAATATAAGTTTGCTTATTTTTAGTGTGATTATGTTTATTGGAGGTTTTCACACCATTTTGATTGGATTGCGACGATCGATTTGAAGATGAACTTCTTTTTTTTGCTGGCGCACGCCTTGGTGGCGATTTTTTTACAGGTTCAGCTTTAATTTTTGGATCAACTTCAAACCCTTTGGTTGTTAATTCTGGAATCTTTTTTTTAATTAATTTTTCAATTGCTTTTAATTGTGGCAATTCATCAATGCACACAAGCGAGAGAGCTTGCCCTTGATTCTGCGCTCGACCTGTTCGACCAATACGATGAACATAATCCTCAGCAACTTGAGGGAGCTCATAATTAACAACGTAAGGTAATAACTCTATATCAAGACCTCGAGCGGCAATATCTGTGGCAACCAATGCCCTAATTTGTCCGCTTTTAAAATCAGCTAATGCTTTTGTACGAGCTCCTTGGCTTTTATTCCCATGAATAGCTGCTGATTTAATGCCATCTTTCGTTAATTGTTCCGCTAAATGATTTGCACCATATTTGGTTCGTGTAAAAATTAACACTTGTTGCCACTGATTTTTACCGATTAAATAAGACAGTAGCTCACGCTTACGACGTTTATCAACTCGATGAACATATTGAGTAATTTGATCTGAAGCACTATTGGTTTTTGCTACAGCAACAGATTCAGGTGACTGCAAAATAGATTGAGCCAAAACTTTTATTTCATCCGAAAAAGTTGCCGAAAACATTAAATTTTGCCGTTTTTTAGGTAGCTTGGCAATCACACGACGAATATCATGTATAAATCCCATATCTAACATGCGATCAGCTTCGTCCAACACCAGTATTTTAATCGTTGACAGATCCACCGCATTTTTTTGCTGTAAATCAAGCAATCGCCCTGGTGTTGCAATTAAAATATCCACACCACTGCGCAATTTCATCATTTGCGGATTAATACTCACCCCACCAAAAACTACTAATGAACGAATGGACAAATAACGACTATAATCACGAATATTTTCACCTATTTGCGCAGCCAGTTCGCGCGTTGGGGCTAAAATCAAGGCATATAAAGGACGTTTGCCTTTTTTAGGTTTTGGATTATTAGCTTCTTTTGCTTGCTGTTCAATAAGCTTTTGTAATATTGGTAAACCAAACCCTGCCGTTTTACCTGTTCCTGTTTGTGCACTCGCCATAAGGTCTTTACCAGATAAGATTACAGGTATAGCTTGTTGTTGAATGGGAGTTGGATCGGTATAGTTTTGTTCTTGAATTGCTTTTAAAATCTCAGTATCTAAACCAAGAGAGCCAAATGACATGAAATGTATCCTAAATAAATAAAAAATAAATTATTCATATGTATTATAAAGCAATTCAATAATATTTGTTTGATTATTTTGTAAATTTACTTATCGACTATTATGTATACTAATCCAAATTTTAAAATATTACACAAATCTTTACTTAAAATTATTGGAGCACCTTTAATATATAAATATGTTATAAAAAAGAGTATTGATTTGAATTGTGTTTACCTATTAAGATAGATAAATGATATTTATTATCATTTGCAATTATGTTAATATTTGACTCTTTAATAATAATTTACTGTATTAAACATGCTTTTAAACTTTAGCCACATTAAAAAGTTATTAATTGTCTCAATTTTATCGCTTTTTAGCTTTAATTGTTTTGCAAAAGATGATATCACTTTTGCAAACTTCCGAGATATACGCGATTTGAATCCACACCTTTATGGAGGTGAAATGTGGGCTCAAAATATGCTCTATGAGTCGCTTGTTCATTATAATCAAGATGGCACATTTTCTCCTTGGCTTGCCGAAAGCTGGACTATTACAAACCAAGGAAAAACCTATACGTTTAAACTGAGAAAAGATGTTACCTTTAGTGATGGTGTTAAATTCGATGCTCACAGTGCAAAATTAAACTGGGATGCTGTCCTGTCAAATAAAGTGCGCCATACATGGCTTGAAATGGTACGTTTAATTACTGAAGTCAAAGCGGTAGATGATTATACTCTTCAAGTTAATCTGTCAGAGCCTTACTACCCGTTTTTGATTGAAATTGCAGTAACCAGACCCATGCGCTTTATTTCACCGAATTCAATGATCGATGGTGAAACAAAAAATGGCGTTAAATCTTATATTGGTACAGGCCCTTATATTTTAGGTGATCATAAAAAAGATCAGTATGCTGTTTTTAACGCAAATCCTAACTATTGGGGTGAGCAACCAAAACTGAAAACTGTTACCATGAAAGTTATAGCAGACAACCAAAGCCGTTTAATGGCACTTGAAAAAGGTGAAATTGATTTAATTTATGGTAAAAATATGGTGGATGCCGATTCATTTGAACGTTTTTCAGAAATTGATAAATTTCAAACATTAATGTCAAAACCTGTATCAAGCCGTATCGTATTGATGAATACCACTCGACCCGCTTTAAGCGATGCTAATGTGCGCCGAGCAATCGAACATATCATAAATAAAAAAGATATTTCGGAAGGTATCTTCAATGGTAGCGAAGCGCCAGCTGATACATTAATGGCTACTAATATTCCTTATGCAAATATTGGGTTAAAACCTTACGAATATAATATTAAATTAGCCGAAGAACTACTTGATAAAGCAGGTTGGCTAAAACAAAAAGGTCAGAATTACCGTCAAAAAGATGGCAAATCATTTGAAATAACTCTTTATTATGATAGCAATACTGCATCTCAAAAAACCATCGCACAATATATGCAAGATGAGTTTGAACAGGTTGGTTTAAAACTTAACATTCATGGAGAAGAAGAACAAGGTTATCGTGATCGCCAAAAAGCTGGTGATTTTGATATGGTATTTGATATTTCTTGGGGAATGCCTTATGACCCACAATCTTTTATGTCTGGCATGAAATTACCAGTATATGGTGATTATATGGCACAACAAGGATTGAAAGAGAAAGCTCAAATTGATGCAAGCATTAGTAAAGCATTAATTTCAACTGATGAAAAAGAACGTCAAGATCTTTACCGTTATGTGCTTGAAACATTGCATAACCAAGCGGTCTATATTCCGTTAACTTATGAACGCAACCGAGCTATCGCCATAAAATCACTAAAAGGTATTGAATTTGCTCCTTCGCAGTTTGACATTCCCTTTGAGAAAATGCATTTTTAATTTATTTTGTTAGTTAGTAATAATGTTAAATTACTTTTTTAAACGTTTAATTATGATGATACCGATTATTATCGGTATCTCGTTTATCGCTTTTCTACTTATTAATTTAGCCCCTTCTGATCCTGCTGAAGTAGCATTACGTTTAAATGAAATTATGCCCACGCCTGATGCTATTGAAAGTATGCGCCTAGAGTTAGGTTTAAATGAACCATTTTGGAACCGTTACATCAGTTGGTTATATAACGTTTTTCAACTTGATTTTGGTCGTTCTTTTGTACATCGAGATAGGCTAGTATTAGATGAGATCATTCGAAGCTTACAACCAACACTGCTTTTAGCATTATCTTCATTTATTTTTACGTTGATTATTAGTCTGATCTTAGGCATTTTATGTGCCATTTTTGTTAATTCAGTTTTTGATCATATTTTACGTATTATAATTTTTTTAGGCACGGCTATGCCGAGCTACTGGCTTGGGCTTTTATTTATCTGGTTTTTTGCTAATTATTTAGATTTACTTCCAACTAATGGATATGGCACATGGCAAAATCTAATCCTACCAACTTTAACGCTATCATTCGTTTATATTTCAACCTATATTCGTTTTATTCGTAATAACATGCTAGAAAACATGCGTAACTACTCCGTTTTTTATGCACGTAGCCGAGGACTAAAAGAACGAACAATTATTCTTAAGCATGTATTAATCAATTCGTTACATACCACTATTACCGCATTAGGGATGACAATTCCGCAATTAATTGCTGGCTCATTTGTGGTTGAATATATATTTTCCTGGCCAGGACTTGGACGGTTATGTATTGCAGCTATTATGAATCGAGACTACCCCGTTATCCAAGCTTATATTTTAATTATGGCAATATTATTTGTGGTATGTAATTTTATTGTCGATGTTATTCATCATTTACTAGATCCTCGTTTACGTGATAATGGTGGTTTGTCATGAATGTACTTAAGCAGGTTTGTAAAAATAAAACTGCATTATGTTGTTTAATTATCATTGCAACTATCATTATATTAGGTATTTTAGCCCCTTATATTACACCATTTGATCCCAATAAAGTACGTATTATTCGTAAATACGCCCCAATGTCTGCTCAGCATTGGTTAGGTTGTGATCATCTTGGACGTGATATTTTTTCAAGACTACTTTATGGCATTCGCTCCACGTTATTTTTGTCATTATTAACCATGATTATTACCATTGTTATTGGTGCAATAATTGGCCTAATTTCAGGTTATAAACGAGGTAAACTTGACGAGTGTATTATGCGTTTATGCGATATTATGCTCTCTTTTCCTAGCCAAGTAATGATTCTTGCTATTGTAGGCGTACTTGGTGTGGGTATTGAGAACGTTATTATTGCCAATATTATGGTCAAATGGGCTTGGTATAGTCGTATGATTCGCAGCTCGGTTATCAAATATAGCCGTAAAAACTATATTTTATTTTCCCGCGCAATTGGCGCACCACATTTATTTATTATTCGCCGTCACTTATTACCAAATGTAATGTCAGAGTTAGTTGTGTTAGCCACACTAGATACTGGTTGGGTAATTTTAAATATTTCAGCTTTATCTTTCATAGGGCTTGGCATACAAGCACCAACTCCAGAATGGGGACTAATGCTAAGTGAAGCAAAAAACGTTATGATGCAGCATCCTATGCAAATGCTCTACCCCGGAATTGCAATATTAATTGTGGTTGCTGCATTTAATATGCTTGGCGATTGTTTACGTGACATTCTTGATCCTAAGGAAAAAACAGCATGAATAATAAATTACTTGAGGTTAAGAATCTTACTGTAACACTGGATAATGGCAAAACAGTGCTTAATGATATCTCCTTTTGCCTTGAGCATCATCAATGTTTAGGTATTGTGGGCGAAAGTGGCTGCGGTAAAAGTTTAACTAGCAAAGCTATTATCGGTTTATTAGAGCCCTACTTTTCGGTTCAAGGCAAAGTTTTATTTAACCCTAAACAGTCTAAAATAGCATTACAATCAAATGGTGATTTATTAAAACAAAACCATGAAACATTACGCCATATTCGTGGCAATGCTATTTCGGCTATACTACAGCATCCAATGAATGCTTTTGATCCGCTTTATTGTATTGGCAATCAAGTGGTTGAAACGTTATTGGCACATCTGACAATTAGTAAAAAACAAGCTATTGAAAAAACATTAACTATGATTGCTGACATTGGTCTTAATGATCCAAAACAAATCTTTAAGAAATACCCGCATCAGTTAAGTGGTGGCATGTTACAACGAATCATGATCGGAATAGCATTAATGCTTGAACCTGAATTAATTATTGCCGATGAACCAACCACAGCGTTGGATTCTATTAGTCAACTTCATATTCTGCAATTATTAAAAAATATCAAACAAAAATCGAAAACAGCAATGATATTTATCTCGCATGATTTAAGTGTTATTCACCATATCGCTGATCATATTATTGTAATGAATCAAGGCCAGATTATAGAACAAGGTAGTTGCGATCATATTTTTTATCATTCTAAAAATGATTATACACGTTACTTAATTGATACTCGTAAACAGTTATTAGCCAAATTTAACGCCGTTATCCACCCAAATAGATTGGAGACTATCTAAATGACGCCGTTATTACAAATTAATAATCTCAAAAAATCTTTCTTACAACCTAATCAAGGTTTATTTAATCGCAAAAAAACGCCAATTATTAAAGATGTTTCTTTGTCTTTATACCAAGGCGAATGTTTAGGTATTGTAGGAGAAAGCGGAAGCGGTAAAAGTACACTTGGAAAACTAATTTTGGGGCTTGAAAAACCTGATAGTGGCAAAATTTATTTTAATGGGCAAGATATAGGACAACGTGCATGGCGAAAGTCTCCAATGCGACGAGAAATAAGCGCTGTGTTTCAAGACTACAACACTTCAGTTAACCCTTATTTTACCGCTGCTGAAATTATTGCCGAACCCATTTATATTTATGACAAACTTACTGCAAGCCTACTTAAAAAGCGAGTAATTGAACTATTAGAACAAGTAGGATTAAATGAATCATTTTATCATCGATTTCCCCACGAAATGAGTGGTGGACAATTACAACGTATCTGTATTGCACGAGCAATTGCCTGTTCACCTAAATTTGTTTTATTTGACGAGGCAGTAAGTTCACTTGATATTACTGTTCAAACTCAAGTTTTATCGTTATTAGTTGATCTGCAAAAACAGTTAAATTTAACAACCATTTTTATTACACATGATTTAGCGACTATCACTTATCTTTGCGATCGGGTGATCTTCTTTTATCAAGGACAGATTGTCGAACAAGTTGATAAAATAGCCAATTTAAATCAGGTTAATAATATTTATTCTAAACAACTTCTTAAATCTATTTTAGGTTTTTAAATTATGGCAACTCAATCTATCGTTAATAAACAATATCGTTTTAAAGATTACTTAGCGCTAGTTATTCCGTTTATTATTTCAACTATTACAACTCCATTACTGGGCGTGGTCGATACCGCATTGGTTGGACATTTACCCAATCCAGCCTTTATTGCAGGCATTGCTGTTGGCGCTGTTATTTTTAATACTATTTATTGGCTTTTTGGCTTTTTACGAGTTAGTACCACTGGTTTTGCAGCACAAGCATTAGATGACCCGTTACTGTTGCGAGCATCTTTAATTCGCCCTTTATTTATAGCTATATTTTTAGGAATTATTTTTATCATTTTTCAACAGATGATATTTTCTTCCTCAATGCACATTATCAAACCTAATGAAGAAGTAAAGCATTACGCGGATATTTATTTCTCTGTCTTAATTTGGGGAGCACCGTTTGTCCTTATCAACTACGTTTTAGTTGGTTGGTTAATGGGAATGTCTAAAGTAAAGGCTGTGCTATTTCTACAAGTATTAATTAATCTGCTTAATATTATTATGGCAGTAATTTTTGTTTGGGGCTTTCATTGGGATGTGCAGGGAGTTGCCTTTGCAACACTAATTGCCCAAATAATTTGTACTTTGTTAGGCATTTGGTTTATTTATCGTAATTTACCGAAATCCAATCAACAAACTGATTTAAAATCGATACTATCTTGGCAATCATTAAAAGGAGTGATTTTAGTTAATACCAATTTGATGATTCGTACCATTTGTTTATTAATCGTTACCAACCATTTTATCTCGATTGGTTCGAGTTTTAGCACCGAAGTGTTAGCTGCTAATGCCGTTTTGTTTCAAATTCACTATTTAATGGCTTATTTGTTTGACGGGTTTGCCAATGCCTCAAGCGTTTTTAGCGGTAAGGCGAAAGGTACTAAAGATATTAAGTTATATAATCAAACCTTACATTGGTCACTGCAAGCTTGTATTATTTGTCCTCTAATATTAATTGCTTTATGGTTTGGATTTAATACAACAATTATTAAATTATTAACCAATCAAACCGAAATCATCACAATCTGTTTGCAATATCAATATTGGCTTACTATCTTTCCTATTGTGGTTGCAGGTGGTCTTATCTATTATGGCGTTTTTTCTGGGATCAGTTACACTTCTTCTATTCGTGATTCTATGATTCTTGCCTTAATTTTATGGCTGATATCACAATATATCTGTGTACCAATATGGGGAAATAATGGATTATGGCTTTCTTATATTTTATTTAGCTTAGGTAGAACTTTATTTTTAGTAATGTGGGTAAAAAAATCTAAAAGATATATTCTAAACTAAATAACCAATTATCTTTTGAAAGTCTAGAGTATTTATACCGTTCAAAGCATTAATTAGATAGTTTATATAAAAGATAATACAAAGCTTTTGTTTCTGAATTAACCTGTTGTGTAAGCAACTATACCATTTTGTATTTTTAAAATATATCGTATATTTTAAATAGTTAAATCATAGCTATGGTTTAATAAACTTACGATTTGTTCAAACGGCACAGAACCGTCGAGCATTATTGTGATCCAGTGATTTTTATTCATATGATATGCGGGTAATATATCTGAATTAATTTTTATTATAGAAATTAATTCAGGATCAGATTTAACATTAATTATTTCCACCATATCTTTTGAATTTAGACCTAACTTATTCTTTCCCACTGACATAATTAACCCCAACCATTTAGCATTAGTTTTATGTCTAATAACCTGATAGTTAGTATAATTTTCAAAAGGGTGGTCAATTTGAATATTGTTCAAAGTATGAGCATATTCAATTAATTTATTCTTAAGGCTTATTGTTATTTTTCTTTTTCAATTCACCAAATCTAACACAATAATATAAACAGCTTATTTAATATATAACATGCTAATTAAGCCTTATAAAATCATTGTTATACATGATAATATCAAAATAAAGTGTCAACAATAGCTATAAATTTAACCTATTTATTTTTGTTCTTTACAAATTTCATCTATTGATAACGTTGCTGGCACATTACGATCATCATTGAATTGAAAACGAAATAAAAACCGAATATCATAAGCACGTAATACTTCAATCACGTCTTGCTTATTACAAAATTGAGCATTAAGCCCAAGCCTGATATTTTCTGTAATGTCTACTATTGATACACTTTGGCTATCGGTCGGCATATTATATTCAAAAACAATATTATTAAGGTTACCAAAAATGTTAGTTATTTCATAACCCGCATCCACTTTAACCGGAAATTCGCCACCTTCACCTAATATCGACCTTTTTGCACTATCAGCAAAAGCTTTAGTTATGTTTGCTGACGGTGGTAATTCAGCACTATACGCATTCGAAATTGTAAAAAGAGCAGAAAGTAACACTACCAATTTCATTAGCTTTTTCACTTCAATATTCCTTACTTTTAGATTTAACAGTCATATTGATTTTATTATAAAAAACATCTAAATGAAAAACAAATCAAATAAATTCACAACAAAATAAGCGGTTTATAAAATAACTATATGAAAGAATTGATATTTATACTTAATAGTCATATCGTTATACATACGTCACAATTAATTGCTGACAACTAAAAAATATCATTTTAAATCGATACAATCAAAAAAGGTAACCATATTGGCTACCTTTTAATAGCATTAACTGAATAAAATTACTTTTTATGTGGATGAGGATCTTTAACTGAATCACCCTGTCCAGACATAATATACCAACCATTTTTGCTGTGCGGTTTTTTATTATAATCAGGGCAAGGAGGTAACGATTTCTTACTTTGGTTAGAATAAATATAGCCACAGTCAGCGCACTTATAAGTGCCAGACGAAACATCACTACCGTATGGAGCAAATTTTTGTACCATTATAAGTCCTCCTAATAAATTAGTGATAAACCCAATGCTTATCACTGTTATATCTAACCGCTGATTTAAGAAAAAAGCAAGTGTAGTTTTTTAAAAATTGCTCAATAAACAAGTCTTTTTAGGTGATATAAAAACCATCAGGTAGAGTATTGATTTTATTAAATTTTTATTTATCAGTTGCCAAGCTGTTTGTTAATATTTCTAATTCTACAGATATATCTGAAATAGAAATCAAACAAGTTGTGTAACTATCCCCTAAAATAGTACAGCAAAAAAGTAGAAAATTCTCTATGATAAAATAAAAGGGGGATTTAATTATGAAAAAAATGACTGAACATCAAATTGTCGCTATTTTAAAAGAAGCTGAAGCGGGTATTCCAGTTAAAGAGCTGTGCCGTAAATATGGCATGGGTAATTCAACTTTCTATAAATGGCGAGAAAAATACGGCGGAATGGAAACTTCGGATATCAAACGCTTAAAGGAGCTGGAGGCTGACTAACAAAGCACTATTTGAATATATTGAAATCTATTATAATTATATACATCATCAAGGTGGGCTCTGTCTAATATTTTGGTGAGAAT